>JAUHZL010000043.1 GCA_030425945.1 Alphaproteobacteria bacterium
GAAGGCGTCGAGGAAAATCTGCATGACCGGAGGCTCCAAGATGATGAGTCCACCATCCAGAATCCATCACGCCGACCGGCGCAACCCACTCAAACCCCCTGCCAAGCCCAAAAGCGATTCTCCTGCCACGCCGCCATCACCATGACATACCCGGCCAGCGCGCTCAGGATCAGGGTGACGGGGAACCAGAGGCGGCGTTCGGGGGCCGAGGGGGTGATGCCGTTGAGGATCGTCGAGACGACCGCGACACCGAACGCTGTCCAGCCGGTCCAGAGCGGCCAGCCGAGGCCCGGGAAGCCCGCCGCCGACAGGATCGCCAGCCCCTGCCCCGCCAGCACCGGGATCGAGACCGCCGCGATCGCGCGGCCCGACAGCGGCAGGGCGCCCTCGTGCCGGCCGCCTTGCGTGATGCGGCCCCAGGGGGCGCCCGCGATCAGGGCAATCTGGAAGAAGATCAGGGCCATGCAGCCCAGGGCGTAGAGATGTGCGATCTGAACGGTCATGCCCCGTTGGACCACGCGGGCGGGCGCTTGTCAAAGAAGGCGGCGATTCCCTCGGCCGACTCGGGCGATTCCCAGCGGCGGACCAGCGCCTCGACCGTGGTCTCGATCCGGGCGGCGTCGGGCGCGCCCAGCAGGGTGCGGGCCAGGGCCTTGGCCTCGGCCACCGCGCCCGGCGCGCAGGCGAGGTAGGGGGCGACCTCGGCCTCGGTCGCGGCGTCCAGCGCCTCCGGCGGCACGGCGCGCGCGATCAGCCCGAGGCGCAGCGCGTCCTCGGTGCCGAAGCGGGCCGAGGACATGAAGACCTGCCGCACCGCCGGGCCGAGCCGCGTCACGACATAGGGGCCGATGGTGGCGGGGATCAGCCCCAGCCGGGTCTCGGTCAGCCCGAAGCGCGCGGTGTCGGCGGCGACCGCGATGTCGGCGACGCAGATCAGCCCGACGCCGCCGCCGAATGCATTGCCCTGCACCCGCGCCACCACCGGCTTCGGCAGCGCGTCCCAGGCCCCCAGCATGGTGGCGAGGCGGCGCGCCTCGGCCGCGCGGGTGGCGGCGTCGGCGGTCATCTGGGCGCGCATCCAGCCGAGGTCCCCCCCGGCGCAGAAGCTGGCCCCCGCCCCGGTCAGGATCACCGCGCGCACGGTGTCGTCGGCGGCGAGGCGGGCGGCCATGTCGGTCAGTTCGCCGATCATCTCGCCCGACATCGCGTTGTGCTTGTCGGGGCGGTCGAGGGTCAGCGTGGCGACCCCGCGCGGGTCGGTGGCGAGGCGGATCGTGTCAGGCATGGGCGGCTCCGGCGGCGGGTCTGAGGCGGCGGGCAAGGGCCGCGGCGGCGGCGAGGCGGTCGGGGTCGAGCCCGGTCGCGTAGCCGCGCGCGGCGAGGTGGGCCTGGACGGTCTCGGTCGCGACGTTGCCGGCCGCCCCGGGGGCATAGGGGCAGCCGCCCAGCCCCGCGACGGAGGCGTCGAAGACGCGCAGGCCGCGGTCGAGGGCGACGTCGATGTTGGCGAGCGCGTGCCCGCCGGTGTCGTGGAAGTGCCCGGCGAGGCGGTCGGCCCCGGCGACCGGGATCACCGCGTCGAGCATCGCCGCGACCGCCTCCGGCCGGCCGCGCCCGAGGGTTTCGCCCAGGCTGACCTCGGCGCAGCCCAGCGCCAGCAGGTCGGCGGTGACGCGGGCGACCTCGGCGGGGGCGACGGCGCCCTCGAACGGGCAGTCGGTGACGCAGGAGACGTAGCCGCGCACCGGCAGGCCCTCGGCGCGGGCGGCCTCCAGCACCGGGCGGAAGCGGTCGAGCGCCTCGGCGCGGGTGGCGTTCAGGTTCGCCTTCGAGAAGCCCTCGGTCGCGGCGGCGAAGACGGCGATCTCGTCCACGCGGGCGGCGCGGGCGGCCTCCAGCCCCTTCAGGTTGGGGACGAGCGCGGTGTAGCGCACGCCGGGGGCGCGGGTGATGCGGGCCATCACCTCGGCCCCGTCGGCCATCTGCGGGACCCATTTCGGGCTGACGAAGCTGGCAGCCTCGATCCGGCGGAAGCCGGTTGCCGACAGCGCGTCGATCAGCGCGACCTTGTCGGCGGCGGGGATCGGGCGCGGTTCGTTCTGCAGGCCGTCGCGCGGGCCGACCTCGACGATCTCGACGGCGGCGGTCATGCGGCGTCCTCCGGTTCGAGGCGCACCAGCGCCGCGCCCGCCTCGACCTGCGCGCCCTCGGTCACCAGCACCTCGGCCACGGTTCCGGCAACGGCGGCGGTCAGGGTGTGCTCCATCTTCATCGCCTCCAGCACGGCAAGCGGTGCGCCGGGCGCGACCCGCTCGCCCGCCGTCACGAAGAGCGCCTTGACGAGGCCGGGCATCGGGGCGGCGATGCGCGACGGGTCGCCCGCGGCGCTGCCGGCGCGGCCGAGCGGGTCTGCGACAGTGAAGCGGGCGGCACCCGGTCCGAACACCTCGACCGCCGTGCCGTCGGTCCAGGTCGCGGGCAGCGGCTGACCGTCGAGCCGCCAGCCCCCTGCCCCGTGCGTGGCGGTCAGGGTCGCCCCGCCCGCCGCGATGCTGCGGGTGCCGGGACCGGTGGTGGTCACGGCGACGTCATGCTCGGTCTCGCCCGCCGCCAGGGTCACCCGGCGGGTGAGCGGCGTCCAGAGGCTGACGCCCGCCAGCGGGTCGGGGGTGCCGGTCAGGCCCAGCGCCGCCAGCGCCGCGGCGGCCAGCGTCGCGGGGTCGGGATCGGCGACGGCGGTCAGGGCGTCGATCTCGCGCGCGATCAGCCCGGTGTCGAGGCGGCCCGCGCGCACGTCGGCGTGCGCCAGCAGCCGGGCGAGGAAGGCGCGGTTGGTCACGGTGCCCGCGACCTGCGTGTCGGTCAGCGCGGTCTCCAGCGCCTGCAGGGCGGCGGCGCGGCTGGGGCCGTGGGCGATGATCTTGGCGATCATCGGGTCGTAGAACGGGCTGATCCGGTCGCCCGAGCGCACGCCGGTATCGGCCCGCACGCCCGGCGGGAAGGCGAGATGCGCGAGCGTTCCGGTCACCGGCAGGAAGTCGTTGGCGGGATCCTCGGCATAGAGCCGCGCCTCGACCGCGTGGCCGGTCAGGTGCAGGTCCGCCTGCCGGGCGGGCAGCGGCTCGCCCGAGGCGACGCGCAACTGCCATTCGACGAGATCGATGCCGGTCACCGCCTCGGTCACCGGGTGCTCGACCTGCAGGCGGGTGTTCATCTCCATGAACCAGAACCGGTCCGGGCGCAGGCCGTCCGAGCCGTCGACGATGAACTCGACGGTGCCCGCGCCGGCGTAGCCGATCGCCTCGGCGGCGCGGGTGGCGGCCTGTCCCATCGCCGCGCGCATCTCGTCGGTCATGCCGGGGGCCGGGGCCTCCTCGATCACCTTCTGGTGGCGGCGCTGGAGCGAGCAGTCGCGCTCGAAGAGATGCACCGCGCGGGTGCCGTCGCCGAAGACCTGCACCTCGATATGGCGGGGGCTCGCGACGAACTTCTCGATCAGGACGGCGGGGTTGCCGAAGGCGGCCTCGGCCTCGCCCCGGGCGCTGCGCAGCGCGGCGGCGAAGTCCTGCGGCCGGGTCACGAGGCGCATCCCCTTGCCACCGCCGCCCGCGACGGCCTTGATGAGCACCGGGTAGCCGATGGCATCGGCCGCCCCGCTGAGGTGGTCCGGGTCCTGGTTCTCGCCGTGATAGCCCGGCACCACCGGCACACCCGCCGCCTGCATCAGCGCCTTGGCGGCGTCCTTCAGCCCCATCGCGCGGATCGCCTGCGCCGAGGGGCCGATGAAGGTCAGCCCCGTCGCCTCGACCGCCGCGACGAAGTCGGGGTTCTCGGACAGGAAGCCGTAGCCGGGATGGATCGCCTCGGCCCCGGTCGCGCGGGCGGCGGCGAGGATCGCGTCCTGCCGCAGATAGCTCTCGGCCGGGGTCTGCCCGCCCAGCGACACCGCGAGATCGGCCATCGCGACATGGCGCGCGCCCGCGTCGGCGTCGGAATGCACCGCGACCGTCGAGACGCCGAGGCGGCGGCAGGTCTCGATCACGCGGCAGGCGATCTCGCCCCGGTTGGCGATCAGGATGCGGCGGAACATCGGCGGTCCTTTCGGCGCAGGGAAACGGGGGACGGGCGGCGGCGACGGATCATGCGCAGCTCCGGGACAGGCGGCGGGCGGCGTCGGCGGTCATCTCGGACAGCAGCGCGGCGGCGGGCCGGGTGTCGCGGATCAGGCCGACCGCCTCGCCCGCGATGGGCGCGCCGTGCCGGGCATCGCCCGCGGCCTGCGCCGAAAGGAAGGCGGCGCGGGCGTCGGGGTCGGGCGGCGCGTCGGCGTCGTGCCAGCGGTCGGTGAACGCGGAGCGCATCACCCGGCAGGTCCAGGGCGCGGGCCAGTCGTAGCCGCGCGCGCGGTCGATGGCGCGGGTGCGCAGGGTCGCGTCGCCGGTCGCGGCGTGGGCGGCGGCGTGGAAGCCCGCGGGCACCAGCGCCTCGGCCGCGGCCCAGAACCGGGTGCCCGCGACGGCGCCATCGGCCCCGAGCATCAGCGCCGCCGCCAGTCCGCGCCCGTCCGCGATGCCGCCCGCCGCCAGCAAGAGCGTGTCCGGGGCGCGGGCCGCGATCAGGTCGGCGATCTCGGGCACCAGCGTCATCGTGCCCCGCGCGGCGCCGTGGCCGCCCGCCTCGCCGCCCTGCGCCACGAGCGCGGTCACGCCCGCGTCGAGCGCGGCGCGCGCGCCCTCGGTGTCCTGCACCTGGTGCAGCACGGGGATGCCCGCGTCGCGCAGGCGGCGGGCCGGGGCGGCGGGGTCGCAGAAGCTCAGGAACACCGCGCGGGGGGCGCGGGCGAGGATGTCCGCCAGCAGCGCGTCGGTCAGCCGCCAGCCGATGACGCCGATGCCGACCGGGACGTGCCCCGCCTCGGCCCATTCCCGGGCTATCCAGTCCGCGTCGCCGTAGCCGCCGCCGATCAGGCCGAGCCCGCCGGCCGTGCTGACCGCCGCCGCCAGCCGCCCGCCCGCCGCGCCCGCCATCGGGGCCTGCACCACCGGGGCGGTCAGGCCGAAGGCGCGGGTCAGGCGGGTCTCCAGCACCGGCGCGGGCCCGGCGTAGCAGGCCGACATCCGCAGCGCCCGGCCGTCCGGGCCGAGGTGCAGGGTGTCGGCCACCCGCCGCCCGTCCTCGCGCCCGTAGAGGATCGTCACCCGGTCCACGCCGCAGCGCACGTCGTGCAGCGTGAAGTGCAGGTCGGGCTTGGCCATGCCGATGGCGAAATAGCCGCGCAGCGCCGCCTTGCCGCGCAGGGTGCCGTCGGGCTGCCCGAGGCGGGTCACGACGAGGGGCGAGACGACCTCGACCGCGTCGTCGTAGTGATCGAGCACGGCCTCGAGGTCGCGCCTGTTCCAGGCGTCGATCCAGTCGCGGGCGCGGGCCTCGGCGCGGGTCTGGGCGGCGTCGGGGGTCATCCGGCCGGGTCCCGGGGCAGCCGGCGCGTCACATCCGGAACACGCCGAAGCGTGTCTCCCCGACGGGGGCGTTCAGCGCCGCGCGCAGCGACAGGGCGAGGACCGAGCGGGTCTTGCGCGGGTCCACGATGCCGTCGTCCCAGAGCCGGGCCGAGGCATAGAGCGGGTGCGACTGGCGCTCGAACATCTCGAGCGTGGGGCGCTTGAAGGCGGCTTCTTCCTCGGGCGACCAGGTGCCCCCCGCGCGCTCGATCGCGTCGCGCTTGACGGTCGCCAGCACCCCCGCCGCCTGCGCCCCGCCCATCACCGAGATCCGGCTGTTGGGCCAGGTCCAGAGGAAGCGCGGCTGGTAGGCGCGGCCCGCCATGCCGTAGTTGCCCGCGCCGAAGCTGCCGCCGACCAGCACGGTGACCTTGGGCACGGCTGTGGTGGCGACGGCGGTGACCATCTTGGCGCCGTGGCGGGCGATGCCCTCGTTCTCGTACTTCCGGCCGACCATGAAGCCGGTGATGTTCTGCAGGAAGACCAGCGGGATCTTCCGCTGGCTGCACAGCTCGACGAAATGCGCGCCCTTGATCGCGCTTTCCGAGAAGAGCACGCCGTTGTTGGCGACGATCCCGACCGGCAGACCCATGACATGGGCAAAGCCCGTGACCAGCGTTTCGCCGAAGCGCGGCTTGAACTCGTCGAAGCGCGAGCCGTCCACGATCCGGGCGATGACCTCGCGGATGTCGTAGGGCGTGCGCAGGTCGGCGGGCACGACGCCGAGGATCTCGTCGGGGTCGTAGGCGGGATCCTCCGGGCTGGCGAGGTCGGGCAGCGCGGGCGCGGGGCGGTTCAGGTGGCGCAGCGCCTCGCGGGCCAGCGCCAGCGCGTGGGCGTCGTCCTCGGCGAGGTAATCGGCCACGCCCGACAGCCGGGTATGGACGTCGCCGCCGCCGAGATCCTCGGCGCTGACCACCTCGCCGGTCGCGGCCTTCACCAGCGGCGGCCCGGCGAGGAAGATCGTGCCCTGGTCCCGGACGATGATCGACACATCCGACATCGCGGGCACATAGGCCCCGCCCGCCGTGCAGGAGCCCATGACGACCGCGATCTGCGGAATGCCCGCCGCGCTCATCTGCGCCTGATTGTAGAAGATGCGCCCGAAATGGTCGCGGTCGGGGAAAACCTCGTCCTGGTTCGGCAGGTTCGCGCCGCCGCTGTCCACGAGGTAGACGCAGGGGAGACGGCATTCGGCGGCGATCTCCTGCGCGCGCAGGTGTTTCTTGACGGTGACCGGGTAGTAGGTGCCGCCCTTCACGGTGGCGTCGTTGCAGACCACCATGACCTCGCGCCCGTGGACCCGGCCGACGCCCGCGATCACCCCGCCGCAGGGCGCGGCCCCGTCGTAGAGCCCGTGCCCGGCGGTCGCGCCGATCTCGAGGAAGGGCGAGCCCGGGTCGAGCAGGTGCGCCACCCGGTCCCGCGGCAGCATCTTGCCGCGCGCGACATGCCGGGCCCGCGACGCCTCGCCCCCGCCCAGCGCGGCGGCGGCGGCCGCCGCCTCGATCTCGGCCAGCGCGGCCAGATGCGCGTCCCGGTTGGCGCGGAACGTCTCGGAGGTCGGCAGGATGGCGGAGGGGAGTTTCATGCGGCCCTCTTGACGGTATCACTATTCGATACCATTGTTCTGGTGTTCAAGACACGGAGACCCTGAGACACCGTTCCCGATCCTCCCGACAGAGCGACAGACATGGTCTCCAGCAAGACACGCCGCACCCATGCCGCCCTCTTCGCCACCCCGACCCCGCCCGACATCGCGTGGCGCGACGTCGAGGCGCTGCTGGTCGCGCTGGGGGCCACCCTGAAGGAAGGGGCCGGATCGCGCATCCGGGTCGAGTTGAACGGGGTGCGCATGGTCTTCCACAAGCCGCATCCGCGTCCGGTCCTGGTCAGGGACGCGGTGCGGTCCATCAGACGCTTTCTGACCGAAGCGGGAGCACTGCCATGAAACCCTACAAGGGCTATACCGCGCGGGTCGCCTTCGATGAGGACGCCCTCGTCTTTCACGGCGAAGTCCTCGGGATCCGGGACGTGATCACCTTCGAGGCCGCCACCGCCGCCGACTTGCGGCAGGCCTTCCACGACAGCGTGGACGACTACCTTGCGTGGAGCGCCGAGGAGGGTCTGGAACCGGACAAGCCGTTCTCTGGGACCTTGTCGCTGCGGGCCTCGCCGGAGTTGCATCGCCGGATGGCGAGTGCCGCGGCCCGTCAGGCCAAGTCCCTCAACCAGTGGATCGTCGAGGCGCTGGACGCCCGCGCGACCGAGGACCTCGACGCGCCGAGCCAGATCGGCTGACGCAGACGCGTCCCGGACAGCGGCGGAGGGGAGTTTCATGCGCCGTCGCCTCCGGTTTCGAGGTAGATTGCCTGTTCGGCGGTCAGGCGCAGGTGGCAGCCGGCGCGGGCGGGTCCGGCGCCGGTGCCGCCGCCCCAGCCCGCGGCCTCGTAGGCGCAGGTGGTGTCGCGGAAGGCGATCCAGGCGCGCTGCATGTCGCGCAAGGCCTCCCCCCGGGTGGGTGCCCCGGCGGGCAGGCCGCTGTCGCGGTCGAAGGCCTCGGCCCGGTCGCGCGCGGCGCGGTAGGCGGCGTTGAGCCGGTCGTCCCAGAGATCGGCCTCGCGCGACCGGCAGGCGCTTTCGACCACGGTCGCGTAGCCGTTCGCGGCAAGGCAGGCATCGGCGGCCAGCCCGACGCAGGCGCGCATCGCGGGCCCGTCCCCGGCCGCGGCGAGGCAGGCCGTCAGCGGGGCCGGGTCGAAATCGAGGTCCTGCGCGGCGGCAGGGGCGGCGAGGCAGAGCGCGGCGAGCGCGCAGGTCAGGCGGATCATGCGCCGTCTCCTTGTCCGTGCCGGGCCGTCAGCGCGCGGCCGTCCGGTCCGATCTCCCAGGTGCGGGCCGAGGCCCCGGTGCCGCAGGCCACCACCAGCCAGACCGGCCCGCTGCCCGGCCACGCCCGGCAGTCGGTCGGGGCGGCGTCGGGCACGGCGGCGACGTAGCGCGCGGCATAGGCGGTGATCACGTCGCTTTCGGTCAGCGGGTCGTGCCTGGTCCCGGCGATCAGGCCGAGGCCGAGCGCCAGCGCCCCGGCGGGCAGGAGGGCGCGGGCGAGGCCCCTCACCCCATCGCCCCCATCAGTTCGCGGCCGACCAGCATCCGCCGGATCTCGGAGGTGCCCGCGCCGATCTCCATCAGCTTGGCGTCGCGGAAGAGGCGGCTCACCGGGCTGTCGGACAGGAAGCCCGCGCCGCCCATCGCCTGCACCGCCTGGTGGGCCTGCTTCATCGCCTCCTCGGAGGCATAGAGGCAGCAGGCCGCCGCGTCCTGCCGGGTGATCTCGCCCCGGTCGCAGGCCTTGGCGGCCTCGTAGACATAGGCGCGGGCCGAGTTCATCGCGGTGTACATGTCCGCGATCTTGCCCTGCATCAGCTGGAAGTTCCCGATCGGCTGGCCGAACTGCTTGCGGGTGGCGAGGTAGGGCATGATCTCGTCGAGGCAGGCGGCCATGATGCCGGTGCCGATGCCCGCCAGCACCACGCGCTCGTAATCGAGGCCGGACATCAGGACGCGGACGCCGCGCCCCTCCTCGCCCAGCACGTTCTCGAAGGGCACCTCGACATCGTCGAAGATCAGCTCGGCCGTGTTCGAGCCGCGCATCCCCAGCTTGTCGAAATGGGGGGAGGTGCTGAAGCCTTTCATCGTCTTCTCGATCAGGAAGGCGGTGATCCCTTTGCTGCCCGCCGCCGGGTCGGTCTTGGCATAGACCACCAGCGTGTCGGCGTCGGGGCCGTTGGTGATCCAGTATTTCGTCCCGTTCAGCCGGTAGTGGTCGTTGCGCTTCTCGGCCTTCAGCTTCATCGAGACGACATCGCTGCCCGCGCCCGCCTCGGACATGGCCAGCGCGCCGACGTGCTCGCCCGAGACGAGGCCGGGCAGGTACTGGCGCTTCTGTGCCTCGGTGCCGTTCAGGCGGATCTGGTTGACGCAGAGATTCGAGTGCGCGCCGTAGCTGAGCGAGACGCTGGCCGAGGCGCGGGCGATCTCCTCGGTGGCGATCACATGGGCGAGGTAGCCCATGCCCGCGCCGCCGTACTCTTCCTCGACGGTGATGCCGAGCAGGCCCAGCTCACCCATCTCGCGCCAGAGCTCGGCGGGAAAGACGTTGTCGCGGTCGATGGCCTGCGCCATCGGGCGGACCCGCTCCTGCGCCCAGGCGTGGACCATGTCGCGGAGCGCGTTGACCTCGTCGCCCAGATCGAACCGCATGCTGGCGTGGAACATCGCGCCCTCTCCCTCCCGTTATTGAACGCTTGTTCAAATACTACGGAGCGGGCGGCGTTGCGTCAATCGGGATCGCGCGGGCGGCTCAGGCGGTGGCTCAGGCGGTGGCGCGGGCCTGCCAGACCGCGCCCACCTCGGCGCGCAGGATGCGGGCGATCTGGGCGCAGTCCTCCAGCGAGAAGGTCAGCGGCAGACGCATGTCCAGCAGCCCCGCCAGCACCGCGTCGGTGCGCGGCAGGCGCGGCGGGGCGGCGTAGCGCCAGTGGGCATAGCGCGAGGTGAAGCCCGCCGGGTGGTCGGCACCGAACCATTTCAGTTCGACCCCGCGCGCGGCGGCGCGGGCGACGACCTCGGAAATCGCGTCGTTCGCCCAGCCCGCGAGGCGGAACTGGAAGGACGAGGCCACGAATCCCTCGCGCGCCGGGCGGCGGATCAGGGTCAGGCCGGGGGTGTCCTTCAGCCCCTCCTCCAGCACGCGGTAGCGCGCGTTCCAGCGCCGGGCCTGCTCGGCCAGCCGCGCCAGTTGCGGGCGCAGGATCGCCGCGCGCAGGTGGTCCATCCGGCCCGAGACGTTGGGCACGTCGAGCTTCAGCCGCTCGAACACCTCGGGCGGCGGGGCCGCGCCGTGACGCTCGTAGAGCATGTAGCTGCCCGACAGCAGCACCATGCGCGCGGCCAGCTCCGGGTCGTCGGTGATCAGCAGGCCGCCCTCGCCCGAGTTCATGTGCTTGTAGGTCTGGGTCGAGAAGGCCCCGATCCGGCCCCAGCGCCCGGTGGGCGTGCCGTCCCAGTCCGCCCCCATGGTGTGGGCGCAATCCTCGATCACCGTGACCCCCTCGGCATCGCAGAGCCGCATCAGGGCCGCCATGTCGCAGATATGGCCGCGCATGTGCGACAGCATCAGGATCGGCGCGCGGGTCTCGGCGATGCGCGCGGCGAGGTGGTCGAGGTCGATCACGAGGTCCTCGGTCACCTCGACGAAGTCCGGTGTCGCGCCGACCGCGGCGATGGCCCCCGGCACCGGGGCCAGCGTGAAAGCGTTGGTCAGCACCGTGACCCCCGGCCCCGCGCCCAGGGCGCGCAGTGCGCAGCCCAGCGCATAGCCCCCCGAGGCCACGGCGAGGCAGTAGCGCGCCCCGGTGGCGCGGGCGAACTCCTGTTCCAGCAGGGCGGTTTCACCGATCTCGCCCGCGGCGAGGTTGTAGCGGTGCAGCCGGCCCGAGCGCAGCACGGCCAGGGCCGCGGCGATCCCGTCCTCTGGGATCGGCTCCTGCTGGGTGAAGCTGCCGGTGAAACGCTCGCTCATGCTCTGCCCCGTTCTCGGTCGACCGAAAGAGTGGGGCGCAGGGGCGGGGTCGTCAATGCGGGGGGCGCCGCGCCGTTGGGGCAGAACCGCACAGGGGGCGTGTCGGCGCGGACAGGGGACCCGCCCGCAGGCGGGTCCCGGGCGGCGCTGGGCGCGCCGGTCTCAGTTGGCGCGCACGTAGCGCTCGATGGCGACGCGGATGCGGCCGGAGGTGCCCGAGTCGGCGCCGCCGACCTGGCTGACCGCCAGCAGGTAGGTGCCGGTCGAGACCCGGGCGGCCAGCATCGAGTCGAGCGTTTCCGGCCCGCCGTCGTCGTTGTAGCCGACCTGCCGGCCGAGATCGTCGAAGAGGGTCAGGACCGGGTCGATCTGGTCCAGCGCGATGGCGTCGATCACCACCAGCGACTCGCCCCAGATGTCGAACTTGATCCACTGCGCCGCGTCCCCGACCCGGGTGTCGGCGCGCAGGCGGTTCTGCAACTCGCCCAGGTCCTCGATCGGGTGGCTGCCGTCGAGCGGCGGCGCGGCCTCGGCCCGGTCGTAGAGCCCGGCCAGGTAATCGGCCTCCGAGAAGGAGGTGACCGCCAGCGTGATCGGCAGCGCGGTGTCGTTCAGCGCCCGCACCCCGATGCAATAGGTGCCGGGGGCGAGGCCGTCGGTCATGTCGATCCGGCTGTTCAGCCCGTCGAAGTCGTCGTTCTCGGCGATCAGCAGGCCGTTGGCATCGTAGAGCGTGATGACCGGATCGGCGTCGGCGTTGGTGGCGGTGATCGACAGGCTCTGGGTGCCCGCCAGGTCGAAACGGTAGAAGGGGGTGTCGTCCACCGAGCCGGTCATCTCGATCCCGGAGGCGAGGCTGCCGTCGATCGGCCCCATGCCCAGCGTCGTCGCGGGCGTGTTGGCGGTGCAGCCGGTGTTGTCCTCGGTGATCATGCCGCCATCGGTCAGGGCCGGGTGTTCGAGCCGCCCGACACGCACCTCGGCGGTGACCGGCGAGCCCTCGATCCCGCGCGTCACGAGGCAGTAGCTGCCGGGGGCGAGGTTCGCCTCGGCCCGCGACGCCAGCCCGCCGCCGCCGTCGTCGTCGCTGAGCAGCAACATGCCCCCGGCGGTGTAGAGTTCGATCACGGTGTCCTGTCCGGGCTGCGGCATCGCCTCGACGCGCACGTCGAGCGGTTGCGAGGTCGAGAACAGGCTGACGATGGCCTCGTTGCTGCCCGCGAAGCCGCCGCCGTCGAAGGCCTGCGCCGAGGTCGCGATG
>JAUHZL010000044.1 GCA_030425945.1 Alphaproteobacteria bacterium
ATCCGCTCTACCGGATCGAGAAGCGTCCGAAGCTCGCCAATCGGCAGGGGCAATACAGTGTCGTGGGCCTCGATGGCCAGATCCTGCGCCGGGGACACGATCTGCGCACCGTGCTGCGCGTCCTCGAACGCAAGCTGATCCGCCCGGTCGACTGACGCGTCAGGGGCGCCGCCGCGCCGTGATCGGACCGAACTCGCGCGCTAGGATGCGGGCTTCCGCCTCGGCCAGGGGTTCCGCCGCCACAGCCATGTGCCAGGCATTGGCGTGAATCACCGTCACCGGGTCCAGCATCATCCCGACATGCCCGGACCAGAACACCAGGTCGCCGCGCCGGAGCGCGGCGTCGGCGGGCAGCGCCGTGCCGACCTCGGCCTCCTGCATGTCGCTGTCCCGAGGGCAGGGCAGCCCGCAGGCGAGAAAGGCCAGTTGCACCAGCCCGGAGCAGTCGATCCCGCTGCCGGAATTGCCGCCCCAGAGATACGGCGTCCCGAGAAACCGCTCGGCCATCGTCGCGGGATCGCGCGGCAGGGACCCGAGCGGCGTCAGGTGGCGCAGAGGTACCCAGCCGTCCGGCGTGGCCGCATAGCCGTCGTCCTCGCCGGTCACCTGGAGGCGGCTGCCGAAGCTGAGGGTCTGCCGGGCCCCGGTCTTGAGCCCCGGCCCGGCATAGAGGTGGCTCTGGCGTGCGGTAACGAGATGAGTCGGGGTCCGCAGGTCCCCGAGCGCCGGGGTTTCGGCATACCCGACATAGCCGTCCAAGGCGCAGCGCAGGAAGGTCCAGGCGCCGTGATCGGCAATCCGCGTCACCGGCTCGCCGAACAGAAGCTCGCGGTCCAGCGCGCCGCCGGGCGTGGCCCGCAGCCCGGTGACCGGTACGATCATCTGCGCCGGGTCGCCGGGGACGAAACGCGCGGCCTCCACCCGCCCGCGCAGGTTGTTGAGCGCGGTTGTGCCGTCGAACGGCCAGCGTCGCCGGTCGGTCACCCGGGAAGCCCCTGCGCCAGCACGTCGAGCAGCGCCCGCGCGCCTTGCCCGACGCCGCCCTTGGGCCGGGCGGGGGCCGGGCTCGGCTGCCAACCGTAGATGTCGAAATGCAGGTAGGGCCGCGCCGCCGTGAAGCGCCGGAGGAACAGCGCCGCGGTGATCGATCCGGCCATGCCGCCCGAGGGCGCGTTGTCGAGGTCCGCGATGCCCGGCTCGATCAGGGCTTCGTAGGGCGCGTGGAACGGCATCCGCCAGACCGGGTCTCGGACCCGGCCGGCGGCCTCCGACAGGGCTAACGCCAGTGCGTCGCTGTCGGTGTAGAAGGGCGCCAGGTCCGGGCCGACCGCCACCCGGGCCGCCCCGGTCAGCGTGGCCATCGACACGATCAGGTCCGGCGTCTCCTCGGCGGCAAGGGCCAGCGCATCGGCGAGGACGAGGCGGCCTTCGGCGTCCGTGTTGTTGATCTCGACCGTCAGCCCGTTGCGTGCGGTCAGGATGTCGCCGGGGCGGAATGCATTGCCCGCCACGCTGTTCTCGACGGCCGGGATCAGCACCCTCAGCCGCAGGTCGAGGCGCAGCCGGCAGATCATCTCGGCGAGGCCCAGCACCGTGGCGGCCCCGCCCATGTCCTTCTTCATCAGCGCCATCGAGCTTCCGGGCTTCAGGTTCAGCCCCCCGGTGTCGAAGACGACGCCCTTGCCGACCAGCGTGATGGCCGGGCCGGTTCCGCCGAAGCGCAGGTCGATCAGGCGCGGTGCACGGTCGGAGGCGCGTCCGACCGCATGGATCAGCGGCAGGTTCTCCGCGATCAGGTCGTCGCCCGTGGTGACGCGGGCCTGCCCGCCGTGCCGGACCGCAAGCGCCCGTGCCGCTGCTTCCAGCTCGGCGGGACCCATGTCGTTGGCCGGGGTGTTGATCAACTCGCGCGTCAGGAATTCGCCCGCGGCGATGCTTTCGATCCGTCGCCCGTCGATGCCGTCGGGTGTCACGAGGCCCGGCGCCGTCGCAGCGGCCGTGTCCTTGCGGCGGTCGTAGCGATAACCCGCGAGAAGCCAGCCGAGCGCCGCTTCCGCCCGGTCGTCCGGGCCGAGGCTGTCGTCGAGGCGGTAGGTGCCCCCCGGCACGGCCGCCGCGACCGCGCCGAGGGCGAAGCGGGTGCGGGCCCGCGCCTCCGGGGTGCCGCGCGCGACGACGACGCACGCGATGCGACCATCCTCTGCGGGGATCACGGCGTGGCTGCCGGGCGTTCCCTTCAGCGCGGTGGCCGTCAGCCAGGTCCGCTGGGCCGGGCTCAGCCGGTCCGCGAGCAGCGGATCATCGATCCCGGTGACGGGAAGAACGGGAATGGCATCGGGCGTCGGGTCGGCAAAGCGCGGGGCTTGGGTATCAGGGTCGAACATGATGTCTCCGGCAGGCGATGCCGGAAGCCTAGGTCGCCCGCCTGCCAAGGCCAAGGGCCTACCCCAGCGGTTCCGCCAGCTCGCGACAGCTCCGGGCCGAGCCCGAGCAATGCCGGGCAAGCCGATGCAGGACGGCCCCCGCGGCGACCGTATCGCCGGTCTTGGCGCAGTGTTGCAGGTCGCGCCCGATCATTGCGCAACTGGCAAGGCCGGAGGCCCGCGCCAGCCGGATCACATCCTCGGCGAGCGCCGAGACGCGAAGCATCTGACCGGCCTGCAAGGCGCGGAACAGGTCATCCTGCAGCGGACCCAGCTTGCCGATGGTGCTGGCCATCTGGGTGCGGGCCTTGGCCTCCCCCAGCCCCACGACCAGTTCGATCCAGCGATCGTAGTCGATCCGCGGCTGCTCGCTGAGGATCAGGTAGGTTGGGCCCGTCCGTTCCCGTCGGGCCGGATCATCGCGATCGGTCATTGTCTCGCCCTCGTCCCAGTCACACCCACCGTCCTGTCTGACCGAAAGAGGTGAAGGACTTGTTGTCGCCGCCGGGCCTTCTGCCTCGCGTTTTCGGAAAAAGCCGCTAAACCGGAGGGTGGACGGAGAGGCACGACATGCAACTTGCGAAACCGCTGCCCAAGTACATGGAACAGCGCTATCACGGGTGGCGGGCGACCACCTATGACGAGAACAAGTTCTGGTACCAGCGCCTCGAGGAAGAGGGGCAGCGTCCCCGGGCGATGATTATCTCGTGCTGCGACAGCCGGGTGAATGCCACGTCGATCTTCGGGGCGGACGCGGGCGAGTTGTTCATTCATCGCAACATCGCCAACCTCGTGCCGCCCTACAATCCGGACGGCGATCACCACGGGACCTCGGCTGCCGTCGAATACGCCGTGCAGCACCTGAAGGTCGCCCATCTTCTGGTGATCGGGCATTCCAGTTGCGGCGGCGTGCGCGGGTGCATGGACATGTGCGAGGGGCATGCTCCGGAACTGGAGAAGCAGAGCAGTTTCATCGGGCGCTGGCTGGACATTCTCCGGCCCGGGTGGGAGCGGGTCTCGGGCATCAACGAGGCCGCCGACCGGGCGCGCGCGCTCGAACAGGAATCGGTGGTGATCTCGCTGGAAAACCTGATGAGCTTTCCCTACATTGCCGCCGCCGTCGAGGAAGGCCGCTTGACCCTGCATGGCCTCTGGGCCGAGATCGGCAACGGGCGGTTGCACAGCTACGACCCCGGGAAGGGCAATTTCACCCCGGTCTGAGGCCCGCAGCCGTTCACGGATCATTAACCGAGCCCCTCGCAGGATGCGGGCATGATGAGCCATGAAACCCGCCTCCGTCTGTCCGACCCTGTCCTGCGCGCGGCCTGCGATCTCGCCGCCGCCCGGGGGGTCTCTCTTGCGCAAGTGATCCGGGATGCCCTCGCCGCCGAACTGCGGCGCGCCCGGGCAAACCCGCCGCCGCCGGTGGCCCGGACCGACTATGTCCAGCGCCCGACCCGGTCGCCCTATTTCCTGAACGACGCCGTTGGCGGTCCGGTGTTCATGTCCGGGCCGCGTCAGTCCGGCACCGAGGACGTCATCGGGTTCTGAGCCGCCTCAGGACTTGCGCAGGGCGGGCGTTGCGAGGGCCGGGAGTTCCTCGCGCAGGAGGGCTTCGACCTCCCGCCGGTCGAGCCGCGGCCGTGCCGGCCGACGCTGCCTCGGTGGTGCTGCCGACGGGCCGGGGGCGGAGGCCCACCCGGCCGGCACGAGGTCATGAAGCCGGGCCGGGGTCCCGATCACCAAGGCAATACGCATGTCCGCTGCTCCTCTCTGTCATCGGACACGTTCTGGAGCCAGACGCGCCGAGTCGCATCGATGCAGGCGGACAAGACTCCCGCTCTTTAGATAGCGGAATCCTATCCGAAAGGACGGTCGGACGATGTGAGCGGGGCCTCAGCCCTTCTTCAGGCAGCGCTGCCCGAGGACCTCGGCGATCTGCACGGCGTTCAGCGCGGCCCCCTTGCGCAGGTTGTCGGACACGCACCAGAGGTTCAGACCGTTGTCGATGGTCGAGTCCTGGCGGATGCGGCTGATGAACGTCGCATAGTCCCCGACGCATTCGATCGGCGTGATGTAGCCACCGGCCTCGCGCTTGTCGACGACCATGATCCCGGGCGCCTCGCGGAGGATGTCGCGGGCCTCGTCCTCGTCAAGAAAGTCCTCGAACTCGATGTTGATCGATTCCGAATGGCCAACGAAGACCGGCACGCGCACGCAGGTGGCGGTCACCTTGATCTTGGGATCGAGGATCTTCTTGGTCTCCGCGACCATCTTCCACTCTTCCTTGGTCGAGCCGTCGTCGAGGAAGACGTCGATGTGCGGGATCACGTTGAAGGCGATCTGCTTCTGGAACTTCTTCGGCGGCACCTCGGAGGTCGGGTTGTAGACCGCCTTGGTCTGGTCCCAAAGCTCGTCCATCCCTTCCTTGCCCGCGCCGGACACCGACTGGTAGGTCGAGACCACGACGCGCTTGATCTTCGCGCGGTCGTGCAGGGGTTTCAGCGCCACGACCATCTGCGCGGTCGAGCAGTTCGGGTTCGCGATGATGTTCTTCTTCGTGTAGCCCGTGACCCCGTCGGCGTTCACCTCGGGCACGATCAGCGGAACGTCGGGGTCGTAGCGATAGAGCGACGAGTTGTCGATCACCACGCAGCCTGCCGCGGCGGCCTTGGGCGCGTATTCCCTGGTGGCGTCGGACCCGATGGCAAAGAGCGCCATGTCCCAGCCGGCGAAGTCGAAGGTGGCCAGATCGCGGGTCTTCAGCGTCTTGTCGCCGTAGCTTACCTCGGTCCCGAGGGACCGGCGCGACGCGAGGGCTGCGACCTCGTCCGCGGGAAAGCCGCGCTCTGCGAGAATGTTCAGCATTTCCCGGCCCACGTTGCCGGTGGCGCCCGCGACGACAACTTTGTAGCCCATCCGAACCTTCTCCTTCTCTGACGGGGTTCACGGCGCCCCATAGCGGATCGCCACGGAGGCGAAAAGGGGGGTGACCCACGCGACGATGTCGCGATCGCCCAAAAACAAGGCAAAGAGATTAATTCGTATGCGCTACGGGGCGCCGCGCCCGGCGCCGATCCGCGGTATCTTGCGGCGGCCCGGATTCCGGATAGCGTCACAGCATGACCGACAGGCGCATCTTCGACGAAATGACAGGGGACGGATCAGGCACGGTCCGCGACCCGTATACCAACTATAACGAGTGGTTCGCCGAGGAAGATCCGAAGCGCCTGCACCGGAAAGCGCAGGAGGCCGAAAGCGTCTTTCGGCTGTCCGGGATCACCTTCAACGTCTATGGCCGGGCCGAGGCCGACGAGCGGCTGATCCCCTTCGACATCGTGCCGCGGATCCTGTCGGCGCGGGAGTGGACCCGCCTCAGCCGCGGGATCGAGCAGCGCGTGCGCGCCGTGAACGCCTTCCTCCACGACATCTACCACCGGCAGGAGATCATCAAGGCAGGGCGCCTGCCGGCCGAGATGATCGCGCAGAACGAGGCGTTCCTGCCCCAGATGATCGGCGTCACGCCCCCCGGCGGCGTCTACACCCATATCGTCGGCACCGATCTGGTGCGCACCGGCGAGGACGAGTTCTACGTGCTCGAGGACAACGCCCGCACGCCGTCCGGCGTCTCCTACATGCTGGAGAACCGCGAGACGATGCTGCAGATGTTCCCCGAGCTGTTCATCCGGAACCGGGTGCAGCCGGTCTCGAACTATCCGCGTCTCCTGCGGCGCTCGCTGTCGGAGTGCGCGCCCCAGTGCTGCACCGGCGCGCCGACGGTGGCGATCCTGACCCCGGGCATCCACAACTCGGCCTATTTCGAGCACTCGTTCCTCGCCGACCAGATGAGCGTCGAGCTTGTCGAGGGGCATGACCTGAAGCTGGTCGATGGCCGCATCGCGATGCGCACGACCCGGGGCTACCAGCCGATTGACGTGCTGTACCGCCGGGTGGACGACGACTTTCTCGACCCGCTCAACTTCCGGCCCGACTCGATGCTGGGCATTCCCGGGATCATGGACGTCTACCGGTCGGGCGGGATCACCATCGCGAATGCCCCCGGGACGGGGATCGCGGATGACAAGGCGATCTACTCCTACATGCCGGATATCGTCGAGTTCTACACCGGCGAGAAGGCGATCCTGTCGAACGTGCCGACCTGGCGCTGCAATGAGCCGGATTCGCTGGCCTATGTGCTGGAACACCTCTCCGAGCTTGTCGTGAAGGAGGTGCACGGGTCCGGCGGCTACGGGATGCTGGTCGGCCCCGCCGCCAGCAAGAAGGAACTCGCCGCGTTCCGGGACAAGCTGACCGCGAAGCCCGGCAACTACATCGCCCAGCCGACGCTGTCGCTGTCGACCGTCCCGATCTTCACGAAGTCCGGACTGGCCCCCCGCCACGTCGATCTTCGACCGTTCGCGCTGGTCTCGCCCAACCGGGTGGACATCACGCCGGGCGGCCTGACGCGGGTGGCGCTGAAGCAGGGGTCGCTGGTGGTGAACTCGTCGCAGGGCGGGGGCACCAAGGACACCTGGGTTCTGGAGGAATAGCCGATGCTGGGAAAGACCGCCGGCGGCCTCTACTGGATGTTCCGCTATCTCGAACGCAGCGAGAATACCGCGCGCCTCGTCCACGCCGGTCACCGGATCGCCATGACCCGGTCGACGGCTGCGCAGGACGAATGGGCGTCGATCCTCGCCACGGCCGGGGCCGACGCAGCCTACCGGGTGCGGTACGACAGCTACGACGGACCGAGTGTCGTCGACTTCCTGCTGCGGGACCGGGACAATCCCTCCTCGGTCATGTCGGTGATCGAAGCCTCGCGGAACAACGCCCGCCTTGTCCGCACCGCCCTGACCCGCGAGGTCTGGGAGGCGGTGAACGGGTGCTGGATGGTGCTGAAGGACCTGCTGGCCCGCCGGGTGAACGAGCGTGACCTGCCCCATGTCCTGACGACGATCCGCGAGCGCAGCGCCTTCGTGCGCGGCGCCCTGCACGGCACCATGGTGCGCAACGAAGCCTATGACTTCGCGCGCATCGGCACCTTCCTCGAACGGGCCGACAACACCGCGCGCATTCTGGACGTGAAGTATTACGTGCTGCTGCCGTCCGCGCTGCATGTCGGCAGCTCTCTCGACAACGTGCAGTGGGAGACCATCCTGCGCTCGGTCTCTGCAGAAGGCTCGTTCCGCTACCTGCACGGCGGCGATGTCCGGCCGCTGGCGATTGCGGATTTCCTGATTCTCGACCGCCGCCTGCCGCGCAGTCTGGCTTTCTGCGCGTCCAAGATCGGCGACAACCTCGGCTATCTCGCCGAGGAGTACGGGGCCCGGATGCCCTGTCACGACATGAGCGACGAGATCTGCACCTCGCTCAGGACCAGCACGATCGACGGCATCTTCGAGCGGGGCCTGCACGAATGCATCCAGTCCTTCATCCGCGCCAACAACGATCTGGGGGCGCAGATTGAAATCGACTTCAAATTCAACGGATGATGGCCCCATGCGACTGACCATCACCCACCGCACCAGCTACCATTACGACGCGCCCGTGGGCTACGCGCTGCAACAGCTGCGCCTGCGCCCCAAGAACCGGCCCGGCCAGACGGTCAAGGATTGGAAAACCACCATCACCGGCGGGGCGCAGGAACTCGAGTTCGACGACGAGCACATGAACCACGTCCAGCTCGTCGCCCTCGACCCAGAGGCGACGGACGTCGTGATCGAGGTCTCCGGCATCGTCGAGGTGGAAGACCGCGCAGGCGTGGTCGGCGAACAGTCCGGCTTCGTGCCGCTGTGGTTGTTCAGCCGGGCCACTTCGCTAACGAAGCCCGGACCCGCCCTGCGCCGTCTTGCGCGCGAGGTTTCGGCGACCGAAGGGCAATTGGCCATGGCGCATGCGCTGATGGCGGCGATTGCCGACCAGGTGGAGTATCTCCCCGGCAGCACGGGCACCGCCACCACCGCGGAGGAAGTTCTGACCACGGGCCGGGGCGTCTGCCAGGATCATGCCCATGTCTTTGTCGCGACCGCGCGCCTGCTCGGCCTTCCGGCGCGGTATGTCTCGGGCTACCTGATGATGCCGGACCGGACGGAACAGGATGCGACCCATGCCTGGGCCGAGGCGCATGTCGAGAACCTCGGATGGGTCGGCTTCGACGTGTCCAATCGACAATCCCCCGACGACCGGTATGTACGTGTTGCGACCGGTCTCGACTATGCCGGCGCCGCGCCGATTCGGGGGATGCGCTACGGGCAGGGTGACGAACGCCTGCATGTTGCCGTATCGGTGGCGACGGGACAGGGACAGTCCCAGAGTCAGGGAACAGGGCAGGAGCAGCAGTAGCCGCGTCCTGCCGGGCAGGGGAATGGAATGACCTATTGCGTGGGCCTGCGACTGGATCGCGGCCTGGTGTTCATGTCCGACACGCGCACGAACGCCGGTGTCGACAACATCTCGACCTTCCGCAAGATGACCAGCTGGGAAAAGCCCGGCGACCGGGTCGTTACGCTGATGACCGCCGGGAATCTGGCCACGACCCAGTCGGTGGTCAGCTTGCTGGACGAACGGATGAAGGCGCCGGGCGAACGATCCTCGACGATCTTCGAGGCGCCCTCGATGTTCCAGGTCGCCCGCCTCGTCGGGCAGACCCTGAAGGAAGTGATCCAGTCCAACGCGAATTCGGGCGCCCGCGCGGATGCGGCGTTCAACGCGACGATCATCGTCGGCGGCCAGATCAAGGGCAGCCCGCCGCGTCTGTTCCTGATCTATCCGGAAGGCAACTTCATCGAGGCCAGCGACGACACGCCCTTCTTCCAGATCGGCGAAACGAAGTACGGCCGCCCGATCCTCGTGCGGGCCTATGACCCCGACATGGCGTTCGAGGACGCGGTGAAGCTGCTCCTCGTCAGCTTCGATTCCACGATCAAGGCCAACCTTTCGGTCGGCTTGCCGCTGGACGTGCAGGTCTATGCCACAGACTCGCTGCGGCTGGGGCCGAAACAACGGATCGAGCGCGACGATCCCTATTTCGAGACAGTGTCGAGCGGTTGGGGCGACGCCCTGAAACAGGCCTTCACCAGCCTGCCCGACTTCCGATTCGCCGAGGCTGACCGCGCCTAGAAAACGGCGTGTTCGCGCAGGTCGGCGGTGACCTCGCCACGCGCAAGGCGGGCGTAGTGCTCGGCCAGCGTGTCGCGCCCCGTGGACGGAGTCATCTCGCGGCTGTAGCGCCCCGTGGCCGGGTCGCGCACCAGCATCGACTCGGTTGCGTAGTAGCGCCCGATCCGGGCCAGTTCGGATTTCTCCGCGATCGATCGGCTGACCCGCCCCAGCGCGCCGGTCACGGCGATGATCGTGTCGAGCAGCGCCACCGGGACCGACCGGAACTTCGGCGCGAGACCCAGCGCCTCGAACAGCAGCAGACCCTGCTCCCGTGCGGTCAGCGCCGGTCCCGGGCCGCCGATCGGCAGGATGGCGTCCTGTCGGGCCGGGTCGGTCAGGCATTCCGCGATGTAGGTCCCGAGGTCGCGGTCGCTGATCGGCGTGCAGGCTGTCAGGGTGCCGTCGCCGAAAATCAGGAACGGCTTGCCGGCCCGCAGCCGCTCGACCTGTCCCGAGAGCGACTTGAAGAACGCGGTCGGACGCACGATCGAGTAGGTCAGGCCGGACCTCGTCAGCTCGGCCTCGAAGGCCAGCTTGGCGCGCTGAAACGCCAGATCGGGTTTCTGCACGCAGATCGCGGACAGCAACACGAATTGCCGGATCCCGGCGGCCTGCGCGGCCTTGAGCAGCGCGGAATGAACGCCGTAGTCGATGGTCCAGGCATCGGCCGGGGTTCCGGTCCGGGATGCGAGGCAAGACACGATGGCATCGAACGGACCGTCGGCGGCAAGGACCGCTTCCATCCGCCCGGTTTCCTGAAGATCGGCCTCGCTCAGGGTCACGCCGCGAAGACCCGCCAGGTCGGACGCCACGGTCGCGTCCCGCACAAGGCAGACCACCTGATGCCCGTCCCGCGCCAGCGCCCGGGCCGTTGCCCGGCCGGCGGTCCCCGTCGCGCCCAGCATCAGCACGCGCTTGGCGCTCGGAAGGTCCGGAACTGAAGTGATGGTGGTCATGGCGGCTATCCCGGCAATGTGTCAATCAAAGTAGACACATTTCAGGATCATGCCAAGCGCGCTTTCCAAGGTGCACGCCGGACAAGGGGACGGCACGCGCAAAGCGACAGCACACGAGGCACCGGAAGTGCCACAAAACTGGATGTGTTTTCCTGGAAATCTGGTCGGAGTGAGAGGATTCGAACCTCCGACCCCTGCCTCCCGAAGACAGTGCTCTACCAGGCTGAGCTACACTCCGACCGTGACGGCGCTCTTATCGCCGCTGTCAGGGGTTTGCAAGGGACGTTCTGCGCTTTGTCTGGTGCAGGACAACCGGGGTCAGCAGGAACACGAACAGGACGAACGTCGTGTTCAGATCCTGGAACAGGACCGTCTCGGTCAGCCCAAGGGCAAAGAACCCCGTGGGCAGAACGATCCCGACCCAGAGCACGCCGGGGTCCCGGGTGCCGCTGCGCAGCGTGATGACGACCGGCGCGGCGATGACCAGCAGGATCGCGGCGATGGCTGGCAGGCCGCCGGCGACGCCGTGGGTCAGGATCAGGTTATGGACGTGGGTGAAATCGATGTAATCTGGCGGTGGCAGGGCGTAGTAAGGCAGCGTGCCGCTGAACCTCTGGTGCATGCCGACCCCGATCCAAGGGTGGTCGGCGAGCGCTGCGAGCGCGGCCTTGTACATGGTCATGCGCTGGCCCTCGGAAGTGACCCAGTCCCCGAAGCCGGGGTCCGAGATCATCTCTAAGAGGTCTGAAAGCATTGGGACTTGGCGCGGACCCACAAATAGAACTCCACAAACCGCTGCAACACTGAGCAGTGAGACTACAGTTACGAGGCCAACCTGTTTCGTGCGCGATGCGATGATCACACCGCCCGCCATGACCATCGCCCCGCCGCTGATCAGGGCGCCCCGGCTACCGCTGCTCAGCGCCACAGCTAGGACTCCCAGGGCGACGGACATGACGATAAGCAACCGTTCTCGACGCCCGGCTTGCCACCAGCCCGCCATGCAGAGCCCGGATTGAAGGATCAGAATGCCCGACACCACGTTGGCGTTTCCGGTCGCCAGTCCAGGTCGGTAGATCCCGAACCCGAAGGTTGCGACCAGGGCGAGGATTGCCGTCGACAGGGTGCCGATCATCGCCGCGCGCCCGAGACCGCGCAGGGTGAGGTCCTTGGCGAGGGTCGGCAGCAGCAAAGCGAGCGGGATGAAGTAGAGGAAGGGGCTGATGATCACGAGTTCGATGAACCGCGTCGGGATCGGACCGTTCAGCGCCGTCGTCACCGTCATGACGATGAAATAGAGACCGAGCGCGCGCGCAAGCGTCCGACCCTCCCCTGCGGTATCCCGGGTGCCGCGCAGCATGTGCAGACCCGCAATCAGGGCCGCGATCAGCGCCAGGGCGGTCACAACGCTGCCGACGAGGCTGGCCCCTGCGATCATGGCATAGCAGAAGGTCGTCCACGGCGTGGCAGTTAGGCGTTGCACAGGGGAATGTCCTTTCGGCACGGTCCTTTGTCCTCGCGTCCTTAGCAAGCCCTTGACGGCCCGATAAGCCCTTATACCAAAGGGGCTGGCTTCTGACTCATTAGGGATTTCTGAGGTTCCCAGCTCGCCCGCGCTCTGATTCCATGGCCGGCAAAGGAGTTTCCGATGCCTGCCAAAGTTTCCCTTCGCACTGACT
>JAUHZL010000432.1 GCA_030425945.1 Alphaproteobacteria bacterium
GTGGTCCGCCGCGACACTTCCAAAACGTCACTGTCCCTCAAACTCAAAAGGGCAGGCTGGGACGAAGCCTTTCTACGCAAACTTCTCACCAATATCTCAACAACTTAGGCCATAAGCGATTGCCCTGTCTGCCGGAGGGGTTCCGTCGGATATCGCCACAATGAAATCAAGGGCTTGCGTCGCCAATGCGGCCACCAAACCTGACCAAGGGGTTAAGATCCTAAATTTCTTAGGCGGGACCGAGCACAAAAGGCGTTCGCTCCAGAGGGTGGCTGGGGCACAGCAAGAGACCGTGCCTGTGCTCCTCGCGGGGACGCAGGCGTCGTCCCGACGGGCGAAGACCATGCCACCACCGTCCTCCCTCAGGCTCAGGCGCCGCGCACAACACCGCCCTCCACGCCGGCGCTCACCCCCGGTCGCGCAGGGCCCGGCGCAGGATCTTGCCGGTCGCGGTCATCGGCATCGTCTCGATCCGCTCGACCGACCGCGGGGCGACGTGCGGGCTGACGCGTTCGCGCACCCGTGCGATCAGGGCGTCTTCCAGACCCTCCCACGCGGCCCCGTCGCGCAGGACCACGAAGGCCTTGACGACCTCGGTCCGCACCGGGTCGGGGATGCCCACGGCGGCGGCCATGACCACGTCCGGGTGGCCGGTCAGGCAGGTCTCGATCTCGGTCGGTCCGATCCGGTAGCCCGCCGAGGTGATCACGTCATCGTCGCGCGACGCGAACCGCAGGTAGCCGTCGGGGTCGCGGACGGCGAGGTCACCTGTCCGCATCCAGTCGCCGCGAAACTTCTCCGCGGTCTTCCCCGGTTTCTTCCAGTATTCCAGGAACATCACCGGGGTGCCGCGCCGCACGACGATCTCGCCGGTCTCGCCCGGGGCGCATTCGGCGCCGTCCGCGGTCTGCACCTGCACGTCATGGCCGGGCACCGGCAGGCCCATCGCGCCGGGCGGGGCGGTCATGCCCTGCGAGACCGCGTTGACGACGAGGTTGCACTCGGTCTGGCCGTAGATCTCGTGGATCGGCGCGCCGAGGGTCTCGCGCCCCCAGGCGAGCAGGTCGGCCCCCAGCGCCTCGCCCCCCGACGAGACCGAACGCACGGCGAGGCCGACGGGCACCGGCGCCGCCCGCAGGAGCTTCAGCGCGGTCGGCGGCAGGAACAGCGCGCTTGCGCCCTCGGTCCGGATCAGGTCCCAGGCCGCCTCCGGGTCGAACTTGCGCATCCGGTGGCTGACGAGCCGCGTGCCGTAATAGAGCGCGGGCATGGCGAGATCCATCAGCCCGCCGATCCACGCCCAGTCGGCCGGGGTCCAGGCCACGGCCCCGGGTGCATCGAAGCCGGGGTGGCAGACCTCGATCGAGGGCAGGTGCCCGAGCAGGAAGCGGTGACCGTGCAGCACGCCCTTCGGGTCGCCCGTGGTGCCCGAGGTGTAGATGATGATCGCCGGGTCGTCCGGGCCGGTCACCACCGGGCGGAACCGGTCGGTCGCCGCCGACCCGATGTCGGCCCAGAAGCTGCGCACCGGGGCCAGCGCCGGACCGGTGGTGTAGATCAGCTTGAGCGCGGGCAGGCTGTCGGCGAGCGCCTCGACCTCGGCCAGTTTCTCGGGGTTGGTAACCACCACCTTGGCCCCGCTGTCGCGCAGCCGGTAGGCCAGCGCGTCCTCGCGGAAGAGCGTGAAGAGCGGCAGCGCGATGCAGCCCAGCTTGTAAGCGGCGAAATGGGCGATCAGCGTGGCGGGGCCCTGCGGCAGCAGGATCGCGATGCGGTCGCCGCGCCGCACGCCCAGCGCCCGCAGCGCCACGGCGAAGCGGTCGCTGGCGTCGCGCAGGTCGCCGTAGGTCCAGTCGCGCTGGTGCTCGGCGGCATCGAGATCGGTCAGCGCGACCCGGTCGGGGGCGACCGCCGCCCAGCTGTCGCAGCAGCGCTCGGCGATGTTCAGGACCCGCGGCAGGTCCCAGCGGAACGCGGCGCGGCAGGCCGCCCAGTCCGGTGCGTCCGGGTCCCAGGGCGAGCGGGTCAGGATCCGGCGGCTCATCTCAGGGTGCCGTCAGCACGACCTCGGCCAGCGCGGCCGGGCTGAGGCCCAGCGCCAGCAGGGTCTGGAGCGAGGCGCGCGCCCCCCCGGCGGGGCCGGGCCGCAGGGTGACGGGCGTGCTGCGCCCGGTCTCCGGGACGGTGGCGACGGCGGGCCGCTCGGCGGTGACCAGCGGGGTCTCGATCCACAGGCCCGGCTCGGTCGGGCTGCCGAGGCTGATGGTGGAGCGGCCGATCTCGCCCGGCTGCGCAGGCACCGTGACACGGGTGCGGGCCGGGCGCGGGCGGGGCTTGACGGTATCGGCGGTGGCGACGCGGACCTCGATCACCGGCTGCGGCGGGGCGGGCGGCTCGGACGAGAACAGCCCCCCGTTCAAGAGCCCGAGATCGGTGCATCCGCCGAGAAGAAGGCCAGAGACCACGAGAG
>JAUHZL010000045.1 GCA_030425945.1 Alphaproteobacteria bacterium
CCTGTCGCTGCACGCCGACGCGGTCGAGGTCGGCCGCGCCCGGGGCGCGTCGGTCTACACGCTGTCGGACGAAGCCTCGGACGAGGCTTCGGCGCTTCTGGCAAGCCGTCTCGACCGGGCCGACCTCCTTGCCGGTGTCGACCTCGGCGCGGCGGACGACACCGTGGCGCGCGCGCTGATGGACCTCGGTCGGCTCGAGACGCGCCCGCGGTCCGAGCGCCTCGGCGACCACCTGGTGGCGAACCTCGACCGGGCGGTCGGGGGCATGCACAAGCGGCCCCGGATGGCCGCGGATTTCTCGGTGCTGCGCGCGCCCGACATCCCCTCGGCCCTCGTCGAGATGGGCTTCATCACCTCGGACAGCGACCTGAAGAACCGAGGGCATCCGGGCCGCGCTCGATCTCTGGGCGATGGAGGATGCCGCCGAGGCCGAACTGGTCCGGCAGTAGATCTCGGCGGGGCCTCGCCGAAACGTGACCCCTTGGGGCTTTCCCGCTTGCCTTGCGCCCCCGCGTCGCTTTTGACCCGCGGGCGGCATCCAAGTATAACCGCCGCAACCCGACCGGGAGGGCACATGCTCCGCTTCATCTTCTCGTTCATCGGCGCGATCTTCAGCGCCCTGACGCTGGGACTGTTCTTCACGGCGCTCGTCGTGGGGGCGGTGCTGTGGATGTACGGGCGCGATCTGCCCAACACCGAACAGCTGGCCCAGTACAGCCCGCCCACGATCAGCCGGATCTATTCCGGCGAAGGGCGGCTGATGGACGAGTTCGCGCGCGAGCGGCGCCTCTTCGTGCCCGCCGAGGATATTCCGGCGATCGTGAAGGAGGCCTTCATCAGCGCCGAGGACAAGAACTTCTACAATCACAAGGGCTATGACCCGCGCGGCATCGCGGCGGCGGCCTTCGAGGCGGTGCGCTCGCGCGGTCAGAACGTGCGCGGGGCCTCGACGATCACCCAGCAGGTGATGAAGAACTTCCTGCTGGGCGGCGAGCGGTCGGCGGAGCGCAAGATCAAGGAAATCATCCTGTCGGCGCGGATCGAGGAGACCCTGTCGAAGGAGCGCATTCTCGAGCTCTACCTCAACGAGATCTTCCTCGGGCAGAACAGCTTCGGCGTGGCCGCGGCCGCGCAGACCTATTTCAACAAGCCGCTGGGCGAGCTGGAAGTCCACGAGGCCGCCTATCTGGCGGTGCTGCCCAAGGCCCCCTCGACCTATCACCCGGTGCGGAACCGCGAGCGGGCCGTCGAGCGGCGCAACTTCGTGCTGCGCGAGATGTACGAGAACGGCTACATCGACCAGGCGACCTACGAGGACGCGCGCGCCCAGCCGCTCGACACCGTGCAGTCCGGCGCCTTCGCCAGCTTCCGCGAGGAGCTGCCGCCGCGCGACTATTTCACCGACGAGATCCGGCGCCAGCTGTCGCAGGAATTCGGCGAGGAAGAGTTCTTCTCCGGCGGCCTGACGATCCGCGCAACCGTCGATCCGGTGCTGCAGGACGAGGCGGCCAAGGCCCTGCGCAAGGGGCTCGAGAGCTATGACCGCCGTCTCGGGGTCTACCACGGGCCGACGGCCCGCCTGACCGACGAGCAGATGGCCGACTGGCGCAGCGCGCTGGCCGAAACCGCGGCGCCGCGCGACATCGAGGGCTGGCGCCCGGCGGTGGTGCTGGAGCTCGACGGCGCGGACGCGGTGCTCGGGGTCGAGGGCGTGACGCTGGACGCGCCGCAGGTTCTGCCGGGCCGCGATGTCGGCTGGGCCCGGCCGCGCGGCGAGGACGGGCGGCTCGGGTCGCGGGCGGCGCGGGTGTCGAACCTGCTGGCCGTGGGCGACGTGATCCTCGTGGCCGAGGGCGACGACGCCAACCGCTGGAGCCTGAAGCAGGTGCCCGAGGTGCAGGGCGGCTTCGTCGCGATGGACGTTCACACCGGCCGCGTGCTGGCGATGCAGGGCGGGTTCTCCTACCAGGCGTCGGTGTTCAACCGGGCCACGCAGGCGCAACGGCAGCCGGGCTCGTCCTTCAAGCCCTTCGTCTATGCCGCGGCGCTCGACACCGGCTACTCGCCCGCGACGATCGTGATCGACGCGCCGATCGAGATCGAGAACGGCGACGGCTCGATCTGGCGGCCGAAGAACGCCTCGAACCAGTTCTACGGCCCGACCACGCTGCGGACCGGCATCGAACGGTCGCGGAACCTGATGACCATCCGCCTCGCGCAGGAACTCGGGATGGAGACGGTGGCCCGCTATGCCGAGCATTTCGGGGTCTACGACCAGATGGACGCGTTCCTCGCCAACGCGCTCGGTGCGCAGGAGACGACGCTCTACCGGATGGTGGCGGCCTACGCGATGTTCGCCAACGGCGGGGAGCGGGTCGAGCCGACGCTGGTCGACCGGGTGCAGGACCGCACCGGGCGCACGATCTACCGCCATGACCAGCGCGAATGCGTGGACTGCACGCTGGCGTCGCTCGACGACAGCCTCGCACCGTCGATCGTCTCGAACCGCCAGCGCGTGATCGACCCGATCACCGCCTACCAGCTGACCTCGATGATGCGGGGCGTGGTGGATCGCGGCACGGCGGCGAGCACGGTGAACCTGCCGGTGCCGACCGCGGGCAAGACCGGGACCACCAACGACGCCAAGGACGCGTGGTTCATCGGCTTCACCTCGAACATCGTGGCGGGTTGCTACATCGGCTATGACACGCCGCGCACGATGCCGGGGGCCTCGGGCGGCGGCATGTGCGGCCCGGTCTTCAACGACTTCATGAAGACCGCCGTGGCGCTCTACGGTGGCGGCCGGTTCCGGGTGCCCCCGGGCGGCGTCTTCGTGAACATCGACCGCTTCTCGGGCCAGCGCCTGCCCGACGGCGCGACCGGCGAGTACGTGCAGGCCGAGTACTTCCGCGAGGGCGAAGAGCCGCTCGACGGCTATTCGGTCATCCTCGACGGCGGCTTCGCAATGGGCTCGAACCTGCCGCTCTTCACACGCGGGAACGAAGAGGCCGCGAACGAGGATCAGCAGGTCATCACCTCGACCGGCGAACGGACCGTGGTGCCGGGCCGCGCCACCTTCGGGTCGCTGACGGCAGGCGGGCTCTACTAGCCATGCCGATGCCCTGGACCTATCGCCACGCGTCCAGGGAATGGCAGGCGTTTCTGGGGGACGTGAAGGACCGGATGGACCTTGCGTCGGACAACATGGCCTATACGGCGGTGGACGGCGTGTTGCAGGTGTTTCGCCGTCGCCTGACGCCGCAACAGGGCATCGCCTTTGCCAATGTGCTGCCCTCCGTCCTGCGGGCCATCTTCGTCAAGGACTGGGACATCGGGGCCGCCCCGGTGCCTTTCGGGACGCGCGCCGATCTGGTGGCCGAGGTCAAGGCCGTGCGGCGGCACCACAACCTGACGCCGGACACGGCCATCGAGGACACGGCCTGGGCCCTGTGGCGCTGCGTGAACCACCGGGAGTTCGAGGCCGTGCTGGACGACCTGCCGCCGGAGGCGCGGGCGTTCTGGGCGGTGCAGGTGGACGACCCGGCCGAGCTGGCAACGCGCATGGTCTAACGGGGGGGCGGGGCGCGGGTCTTGGCGGTTGGGCCGTGGGGGGTGGTTAAGACCTAAGGCGGATGGCTGCTGGGCACCCTCTTTGACTGGTGCTGCGTCTGGTGCTAGAGGCGGCTTTATGTAGGGGGCGGGCTTTGCCAAGTGAAAGCGGTTCCCCTACGGTACCCACTTCGGAAACAAAAAGCGAAACCTAGGAGAGAGTCCAAATCGACTTCACTTTAGGTATGTGGTGCGCTCAGACCAAGCGATCTGAAGCCGTTCGGTGTCAGGAACCTCTCGAAGTTCAATAGCTCGGATGAAGACCCGCCGGGCGATATTTGCAGTCGCTACAATGGATGTTGCAGTGGGCGCGCGCGCCGAGTGGACCATTTCACCCCGTACTTTGTAGAGGCCCTTGATCTCTTGAAAATGACGATCACGCGCTCTGGGTTCATCTGTCAAATAGGTTGCGATACTTCGCGCTAAGACCTTCGTAACGTCACGATCCCCCGGTCGAAAAAGGGATTCGATGGCAGACCAAAGCAACACGATTATAGCCCCCCGGCTCTCCGCAAACCAAGCTTGGTCCAGTGTTTGCAATGCAAGGTTAAAAAATTCTTTCTGCATCAAGACAAATCCGTTCTCAATATTGGAGGCGATCCATTCGAGATTATCCTTCTGAGATTTAGAAATTCCGTGTAATGCGACGCATGTAGGGCGATTGAATTCAATCGGCCAGAGGACCGGTTCCTTGCCATCGGGAACTTCGGAAAAATTAGTATCGCTGACCACCGGCACTCTAATTTCTGTAGAAATCCTTAGGCGCAGTAGAGTTGCCAAGAACCATATACTGTTCAAGCGATCAAATCCGCCGACCGCAGCGTCCGCGTCAAGCCTAGCCTCGGTATGAATATCAATTGAGAATCCGCCAGAGGCGCTCTTCCATGGGCCGGGATGTGCTTGACCTAGCTCGGGTGGCTTAAACGCCATGATGAAAGGCGCCATCACATGGGCGTATGTTGGGACGAGACGCAGCCCGGTGACGATCTCGATTGGTTCCTCAACCTTTAGACCAGAAACTCCGCCATGGAGCCTGACCAGATTAGGGTTTATTTCAGCTTTCCGGCGGCGCTCAACTTCTTCAGCCTCGAAGTATTCTCGAAAAGCGTTTGCCTTACCACGCCAGCGCTCTGAAGCCGTTGCATCACCGTTTCGCGCGAGTTCCTCCGCCCTCTCTAGTGCAATTTCTATCGCTTGTGGCCCCAACCGGTCCGCCTCGATGTCAGTCGCTAAACTCCTCTTCAACGGCTTTCCTCATCATTGCCCCGCTGATGTTCACGGAAAGATAAGCGGGGCCGCTTCGCCTGTCATGTCAACTTCTGGCTGGGACCGGTTATTTCCACGGTCCGCCCGAGCGGCGGCTTCGTCCGACTACCGGTCATCTGCCTTCCCAGTCCCAACCCTCCACTCCGCCCGCCCCCTACGCCCCCCAGACCACGTCGCCCACCCCGATAAACCGCGCCAGCCGGTCCAGTTCGGCATCCAGCTTGGCCCGGCGCGCCGCCGTCACCTGCACCCCCGGTTCCCACCACAGGTTCGGCACGCGCAACGTTCCGGCGGCGCGGTCGGCCTTGGCCTCCAGCCGCCCGACGAAGCGGTCGCCCTCCAGCATCGGGAAAACGTAGTAGCCCCACTGGCGCTTCGCGGCGGGCAGGAACATCTCGACCGTGTAGTCGAAGCCGAACAGCCGTTTCAGCCGGGCGCGGTCGCGGATCGCGGGGTCGAAGGGGTTGAGGATGCGCAGCCGCGAGGTGGGACGGGGCAGGGCGGCCAGGCGCGCCTCGATCCCGGGCGGGGCCAGCGCCCGCGTCCAGCGCCCGTCGGCGGACTGCACCTCGACCTCCAGCAGGTCGCGCTGGCGACGCTCGGCCCAGGCGCTGACCTCGGCCGTCTCCACCGCCTCCCAGAACCGGCGGATCTCGGTCAGGGTGCCGAAGCCGATCCTGTCGAGCGCCGTGTCGCAGAGCGCGTCGATCTGCGCCGCGACCGGCACCTCCTGCCGGCGCAGGTCGGCGGGGAAGACCCGCTCGGCCAGATCGTAAACCTTGGTGAACCCGTCGCGGTGGCAGGTGGCCAGCTCGCCCGCATACCAGAGGTAGTCGAGGCCCACCTTGTGCGCCGGGCGCTGCCACATGGCGCGCGGCGCGTCGGGGGCGGGGCTGTCGAAGGCCTGTGTCGAAAGCGGCCCCTCGTCGGCCACCCGGCGCAGGAGCGCGTCCAGATCGACGGTGCGCAGGGTCGGGCCGTGCCAGGACGAGCGCGCGACCTTGTCCCGCATCCGCTCGAACTGGCGCCGCCAGAGGGGCAGCATCTCCATCGGCAGGACCGAGGCGTCATGGGTGAAATGCTCGAACACCGCGCGGTCCTTCAGCAGCCGGTTCAGCACCGGCTCGCGGTAGTGCTGGTTGCGCGACCACAGGATGTGATGGTGCGCCCGGCTGACGACCTGGATCGAGTCCAGTTGCACGAAGCCCAGCGTCCGGATCAGCGCGCGGGTGTCGAGCGGGCCGGTCGGCGGCGTGGCGAGGCCGTGACTGTCGAGCCAGAGCGCCCGCGCCGCGCGATTGTCGATGCGAAGCGCGGTCATCGCCGCCCGGTCCTGCGCTGCCGTCCGATCATGTCGCCTCGCCTTGCCCCTGTCCGTGCCCTCGGCTAAGTCTGCCGCACCCTGCGACCAAAGACAAAGAGCCGATCCATGCGTGCCGATGCGCTGAACAACGTCGAGGCGATCCGCAAGTCGCTGACCCTGCTCGGGCAGCGGCTCGACCTCGAGACCGCCCAGCACCGGCTGGAAGAATTCAACGCGCTGACCGAGGACCCCAACCTCTGGAACGATCCCGAGCGCGCGCAGAAGCTGATGCGGGAGCGCCAGAGCCTGGTGGATGCGATCGACACCTACGAGGGCATCCGGCGCGACCTGCAGGACAACATCGACCTGATCGAGATGGGCGAGGCCGAGGACGACGCCGAGGTGGTGTCCGAGGCGGAAGCCGCGCTGCGGAAGCTGCGCGAGACCGCCGCCCAGAAGGAACTGGAAGCCCTGCTGAACGGCGAGGCGGACGCGAACGACACCTTCCTCGAAGTGCACTCCGGCGCGGGCGGGACCGAATCCTGCGACTGGGCCTCGATGCTGGCGCGGATGTATGTCCGCTGGGCCGAGAAGAAGGGCTACAAGGTCGAGCTGCAGTCCGAGAGCCCGGGCGAAGAAGCGGGCATCAAGTCGGCGACCTACAAGATCTCCGGCCACAACGCCTATGGCTGGCTGAAGTCCGAATCCGGCGTCCACCGGCTGGTCCGCATCTCGCCCTATGACAGCGCGGCGCGGCGGCACACCTCGTTCTCGTCGGTCTGGGTCTACCCGGTGGTGGACGACAACATCGAGATCGAGGTCGCCCCGAACGACATTCGGATCGACACCTACCGGTCGTCCGGGGCGGGCGGTCAGCACGTCAACACCACCGACTCGGCGGTGCGGATCACCCACCTGCCGACCGGCATCGTGGTGACCAGTTCGGAGAAGTCGCAGCACCAGAACCGCGACATTGCCATGAAGGCCCTGAAATCGCGGCTCTACCAGATGGAGCTCGACCGCCGGAACGCCGCCATCGCCGAGGCGCACGAGGCCAAGGGCGAGGCGGGCTGGGGCAACCAGATCCGCAGCTACGTCCTGCAGCCCTACCAGATGGTGAAGGACCTGCGGACGAACTTCGAGACCTCGGACACGCAGGGCGTGCTCGACGGCGATCTGGACGGGCTGATGGGGGCGACGCTGGCCCTCGACGTGGCCGGCAAGAGCCGCGCCGACGCCCGCGCCGAGGACTGAGGCCGTCCGCCCGGGAAGGGCGACGGCATCCCGCCCCGCACACGTCCCCGTTGCGCGGATTTCCCGCTCTGGCTAGCCTTCCTCCGGGGAGGACCATGCCATGACCGAGATGACCGCCGAGCAATCGCCGCCGCTGGGGGTGCCGGACCTGCGCCCGCTGACCCGCGCCGACCTGGGCGCGGCGCTGCGCGCGGGCTGGACGGATTTCCTCTACGCCCCCGGGTTCGGGGTCATGTTCGCGCTGGTCTACGTGCTGGGCGGCTATGCCATCGTCGCGATCCTCGGGTTCACCGGCAAGTCCTGGGCGGTCCTGCCGCTGGTGCTGGGCTTCCCGCTGCTGGGGCCCTTCGCGGCGGTCGGTCTCTACGAGGTCAGCCGCCGGATCGAGGCGCGCGCGCCGCTCGACTGGAGGGCGATCCTCGGCGTCGTCTGGCGCCAGAAGGACCGGCAACTGCCTTCGATCGCGGCGGTCGTGCTGGTCTTCTTCCTGTTCTGGAACTTCCTCGCGCACATGATCTTCGCGCTGTTCATGGGGTTGCAGGTGATGACCAACGTCACCTCGTCCTTCGAGGTTTTCCTGACCCCGAACGGGCTGATGATGCTGGCGGTCGGCACCGCGGTGGGGGCGGTGTTCTCGTTCCTGCTTTTCGCGCTGACGGTGGTGGCGCTGCCGCTGCTGCTGGACCGCGAGGTGGATTTCGTGACCGCGATGATCACCAGCTTCGGCGTCGTCACCGCCAACCTGCCGCTGATGCTGGGCTGGGGGATCATCGCCGCCGGGCTGGTCTTCGTCGGGATGATCCCGGGGTTCCTCGGGCTCTTTGTCGTGTTGCCGCTGCTGGGCCACGCCACCTGGCATCTCTACGCCCGCATGGCGCACTGACGGCCCCCTGAAACGACGAACGCCGCCCCGGGGGGCGGCGTCGCAGATCCGGATGTCCGGTGACTTACTTGCCGGCGGCGCTGGCGGGCTTCGCCGGGGCCGCGTTGGCGGCGGGCTTCGCGGCGGCGGCCGGGGCCGAGGCGGTGGTCGACTTGCGCGCGTTGCCGAGCGGGTCGTCCTGGCGCTGGACCGAGCCCTCGAAATGGGCGCCGGACTCGATGGCGATGGTCTTGTGGATGATGTCGCCCTCGACCTGCGCGGTCGAGGTCAGGCGGACCTTCAGGCCACGCACCTTGCCCACGACACGGCCGTTGACGATCACGTCGTCGGCGACGACTTCGCCCTTGATGATGGCGGTTTCACCCACGGTCAGCAGGTGGGCGTGAATATCGCCCTCGACCTTGCCCTCGACCTGGATGTCGCCGGTGGTGCGCAGGTTGCCGGTGATCACGAGATCCGACGACAGCACCGACGGCGCGACCTTGGCGCGCGGGGCGGGAGCGGCGTCGGACGACGAGGACGCGGCCGACGGACCGCCGGGCATCGGCGGGCGTGGCACGGGCGCCTCGGGCATCTTCGGACGTTCGGGTTCGCCCGCCTTCGGACCGGGCTCGTTGATTCGGGATTTAGAAAACATTGCGTCCTGCCCTTATGAAGGTCATTGGATTCACGGGGGTTCCATTCTGGCGCACCTCGAAGTGCAGGTGCGTCCCGGTGGATCGGCCGGTGTTTCCCATATCACCGATCCTGTCGCCTTGCGAGACCCTTTGCCCCTCGCTCACCCGTATGCGCGACATATGGGCGTAGTAGGTCTCGTAGCCAAGGGCGTGGCGGATCTTGACCAGTCGGCCATAGCCCGAGCCCCAGCCTGCGTGGGTCACGACGCCATCCGCGGCGGCATAGATCGGGGTGCCGTGCGCGGCCGCGAAATCGGTCCCGGTGTGCATCCGGCGCGAGCCGTTCTTGGGGTCCCGGCGATAGCCGAAGGGCGAGGTGAAGCGGAACGCCGCCTGCACCGGCTGGTAGAGCGGGGCCATCTGGATCGCGAGGCGGTACTGGTTCACCTCGTCGAGGGCGGCGAGAATGCCGTTGGCGCGCTCGGCCATCGGATCGGTGACCTCGCTGCCGTCCGGGCCCTTGGTCGAGACCGAGATCGGCACAAGCGGGCCGCCCTGTCCGTTGTAGGTGCGACGCACCTCCTCGAGGATGCGGTCGGTCGGCATCCCTGCCTGCCGGAACACTTCCTCCAGCGGCTCCAGCGACACGGTCGCCGCTTCTTCCAGCTTGCCGAGGATCAGGTTGGTGCGCTCTTCCGCCAGCCGCGCTTCGAAGACGAGGGTGTCGACTTCCTGCTTGGCGTTGTCGGCGGCGATGGCCGCTGCGTCGCGGTTCTCGGCGGTGACGAGCAGGCGGTCGGCCAGCGCGTTGATGGTGGCCTCGGTCGCGGCCAGGATGCCGGCCTGGGTGTTGGTGGTGCCGGTGGCGGCTTCGAGTTCGGCCATCAGCAGCTCGGTGCGCTCGACGGCGGTGTCGCGCTCGGCGACCAGCTCGCGCATCTGGGTCTGCACCAGTTCGATGCCGGTCTCGAGCTCGGTGCGGCGCTCCTCGGAGGCCAGCAGGCGCGACTGCATCTCGGAAATCTGGTCGAGGGCGACGTAGAAGCGCTCCTGCGCGGCGCGGGCCTCTTCGGCGCGCCGGTCGCGTTCGAGGCTGAGCGCGTTCAGCCGCGCCCCGTACATCGCCTGCTCGCGCAGGGCCTGTTCGCGTGCCCCGCCGGCGCTGATGCTGTCCATCAGGACCATGGCGGTGGCGAAGAGGGTCCAGCCCAGGACCAGCGCACCGCCGGTCAGAACCGCGACCTGAGTGCCCGTCGAGAGGCGCATGAAGCGCGTGCCGTCGTCGGACTTGAGAAAAAGACGTTGCTCGGGAAGAGCATTCCGTACGCGTGAAGATAGCCTGTTCAGCACCTGTCCCGGTCCCTGTTGCCCCCACCTGACCCGGACCGGAGTGTTCTCCGTGCCCGTGCCTTCAAGTGGGGTAATCCATACCCCTCGGAGATGGCAAGAATTTTACGGAAACGAGTCGGGTCAGCGGGCGGATTCTCGCGCGTTTCCGCCGATTTGGCGGGAAATGTTGAGAAGGGACAAGCGATTTTTCGCGCAGCAAGCCTCCGCGCCGCGACCCGACGCCGCAAACTCAGGAGTTTTCCACAGAAACCGGCTTGCCTGTGGGCGACTCTTCGCGGGTGTCGGCCTGCTCGGCGAGCGGCCAGTAGAAATCGGGCGGCAGCCCGGCGTCGGCGCGCTTTTCCTCGTTGAACGGCGGCTTCAGCGCGCCGTGGAAATGCTTGCGGACAAGGGCGTGGAACGCGTCCTTGGGGTCGGTGTCGTGCCGCCCGCAGAGGAAGTTGAACCATTTCGAGCCATAGGCGACGTGGCCGACCTCCTCGGCGTAGATCGTCTCCAGCGCCTCGACGGCCTGCGTGACCCCCGCCTTGCGGAAGGTCGCGATCATCCCCGGTGTGACGTCGAGGCCGCGCGCCTCCAGCACCATCGGCACCACGGCGAGGCGCGCGGGCAGGTCGTCCACGGTATCCTCTGCGGCGCGCCACATCCCGGCGTGGGCGGGCAAGGCGCCGTAGTGGCTGCCGAGCGCCTCAAGACAGTCGCAGACAAGGTTGAAATGCTTCGACTCTTCGTCCGCCGCCTTGACCCAGTCGTCGTAGAACCCGGGCGGCATCGGCACGTCGGGAAAGCGCGCCAGGATATCCCAGTGCAGATCGACGGCGTTCAACTCGATATGCGCCACCGCGTGCAGCAGCGCGATGCGGCCCGCCTCGGAGCCCGGGCGGCGCCGGGGCACGTCGCGCGGGGCGAGGAGGTCGGGCTTCTCCGGGCGCGCCGGGCGCAGCGGCGGGACCACCCGTCCCAGCGGAAGCGGCGTGCCCGCCGCGCGCGAGGCCCGCCATTTCGCCGCCGCGCGGTGCGACAGCGCGGTCTTCGCGCGCCCGTCCGCCGTGGTCAGCACGGCCACGGCGAGCCCGGTCAGCGTGTCGGGCAGGTCGTCGAAGGCGGCGGGGTCGGTCATCGGTCACGTCCTTTTCCGGGCGGGTCCTGCCGCAGCCCGCGCCGCCTGTAAACCCGGATCAGAGGGCCTTGACCGCCTCCAGAACGGCCTCGGCATGGCCGGGAACCTTCACCTTGCGCCAGACCTGGCGGATGGTGCCGGTGCCGTCGATCAGGAAGGTGGACCGCTCGATGCCCATGTAGGTCTTGCCGTACATGCTCTTCTCGACCCAGGTGCCGTAGCGCTCGCACACGTCCCCGGCCTCGTCCGACAGCAGGATCACGCCGAGATCATATTTCTTCACGAACTTCTCGTGCTTGGCGACGCTGTCCTTGGAGATGCCGAGGATCACGGTATTCTCGCTGTCGAAGGCAGCGGCCAGTTCCGAGAAGGCCTGAGCCTCCTTGGTGCAGCCCGGGGTGTCGTCCTTGGGATAGAAGTAGACGACCACGCTCTTGGGCTTCAGATCGGAAAGCGTTACCGTCTCGCCACCGTCGCGGGGCAGGCTGATTTCCGGGGCGGCGTCGCCGATGTCGGGCATGGTGAACTCCTTTGCTGGACGGGGGCCTTCGAAGAGGCGCAGGTGTGTCCCGGCAGTTCTAGGGCCGGGCGCAGGGAGTTAAAGGTTGGTCCCGAAGGAAGATCGCAAAGCCAGGCGCGAGGCCCGGCGTGCGCGTCGGCTCGCCCGGCGGGGGCGGCGGCTGCGGCTCTGGGCCTCTGCCGTCATCGGCCTGGCCGCGGTCGTGCTGGGCATCGGGGCGATGCTGGCCCGGCCCGAGGGCGTCGGGCTGC
>JAUHZL010000433.1 GCA_030425945.1 Alphaproteobacteria bacterium
CGGAAGGCGGGTTTCTCGGCGATGGTCTCGGCGCGGGCGTTGATCAGCAGCGGGCCGTCGGTCGGGGTCTTGTACCAGTGCGGCAGGAAGCCCCAGCGCATCGGGCGGAGGCGGCGGCGACCCTCCTCGGAGGTGACGGTGGCGATGTCCTGCGTCGGGCAGACGTTGAAGCGCGCACCGCCGGGCACGTCGTTGCCGGGCGTGGCCTCGAAGAGCCGGGCCATGGCCTCCGGCGGCAGGGTGATGGCGAAGCGGCCGCACATGGGGGTCGGGGAGTCCTTGGGGGGCGGAAGCGGGTCGGCGGGTGGAACGTCTGCGGGTGGCCTAAGAATTTTAGGGCACGGGCTCCGGCTTGCAAAGCTGCGCCGAAAAACCGTTTGAAATCAATGCCCGTCGGAGCCGGAATCCTTGCCAGACCCTTAAGATCCTAAAATTTTTAGGCCATCGGGCGGCGGGACACGGGAAATGGCCAACGCCCTGCCACCGGGCCCATGGCAGAGGGCGATACCCTGCCAGGGCCGCGCGACACGGGCGACACCCCGCCTGCCGCCCCAGACCAAGGAAAAGGGCCGCCCCCGCGAAGGGGACGGCCCGCATGGCGCTCAGCGTCCGGTCACTCGACCTTGGTGATCCGGCCGTCGAGGTAGGGCGTGTAGCCGCCCGAGGCCGCGAGGTACTCGGCGGTCACGTCGGCGAGGTCCGGCCCGAAGTCGTAGGCGTTCATCGCGTCGGTGAACATCGCGTAGCCGTCGCCGCCGTTGCGGACGAAGTTGTTCGACACGAGACCGTAGACCTTGCCCTCGTCGAGCGGCATCCAGCTGCCGTTCTCGTCGACCTCGACCGAGACGACGCGCTCGCCCGCGGGCTTCGAGGCGTCCCAGGTGAAGCGGAGGCCTGCGACCTGCGGGAACCGGCCGGCGCCTTCCTCGACCTGGCTGACGCCGTTCTCCAGCGCGGCCTTCACCGCGGCGCCGGTGACCTGGAAGGTCGACAGCGTGTTCTGGAACGGCAGCACGGTCAGCACTTCGCCCATCGTCACCTCGCCGGCGTCGATCGAGGCCCGCAGCCCGCCGCCGTTGGCGATGGCGATCTGGATGCCCTGGTCCTTGACGCGGTCGAGCATCGCGTCGGCGACGAGGTTGCCCATCTCGCATTCCACCGCGCGGCAGAACGAGCGGTCACCCTCGATCGGCGCGGTCGTCGAGGCGACGACCTTGTTGCGGATCTCGTCGAGCGGCACGGCCAGTTCGGCGATCCGGGCGACGGTGGCCTCGTCCTCGGCCACGGTGCCGTCCATGATCAGCGGCTCGCCCACCGCCTCGATGATCTCGCCGGCGTCGTTGAAGGTGACGTTCAGCTCACCAAGGAACTTGCCATAGGCATAGGCCTGCACGATGGCGGTATTGCCGACCATGGTCGGGTACGGGCCCTTGGCGCCTTCGAGGGTGTTCGACAGCAGGCTGTTGTCATGGCCGCCGACGATCACGTCCACGCCGGTGGTCCCGGCGGCGACGCGCTTGTCGACCTCGTAGCCCGAGTGCGAGAGCACGATGATCTTGTTCACGCCCTCGGCGGTCAGCTTGTCGACCTCGCCCTGCACGGCGGCGATCGGGTCGGTGAAGGTGACGTTCGGACCGGGCGAGGCCAGCTCGTCGGTGTCTTCCGGGGTCAGGCCGATCAGGCCGATCTTCTCGCCGCCGCGCTCGATCACGGTCGATTTCAGCAGCTTGTCGGCCAGTTGCGGCTCGCCCGAGAACTCGGCGTTCGACATCAGCACCGGGAAGCTGACCGCGTCCATGAAGCCGCGCAGCACTTCCGGGCCGTCGTCGAACTCGTGGTTACCCACGGTCATCGCGTCGTAGCCGAGCTTGTTCATGAACTCGGCCGCCATCGCGCCCTTGTAGTAGGTGTAGAACAGGGTGCCCTGGAACTGGTCCCCGCCGTCGACGAGGATCGAGTTGTTCGAGCGCGCCCGCGCGGCCTCGACCGCGGTGATCAGGCGGGCGGTGCCGCCGAAGCACTTGCCCTCGGCGTTGTCGTCGGACGAGCAGCCCGAGTCGAAGCGGCTGATCGGCTCGAAGCGGGCGTGGAAATCGTTGGTGTGCAGGATGGTCAGGCTGTAGTCGGCCTGCGCGATGCCTGCGCCGAGCATCAGGACGGCGCCTGAGGCCAGAAGGTTCTTGATCATGTCGGGACTCCCCTGTTGGTGCGGCGACTCTACCCGCGCCGCCAGACCTGTCAAAAGGCTGTAACCGGAATACGGGGATCGGCGCCGGCGTTTTGCGGGCGACGTCGCGTCGGGCGGGCGGGCGGCGCGCGCGGACCGGACCCGTTGCCCGCGCGATGGGCAGGGCCGCGACGGTCTTGACGCGGCGCGGTGCGCGCGCCATCCCGCCTGCATGCTGATCTACAAGATATTCCGCGCCCCCGAGTGGCAGGCGCTGCAGGCGGCGGGCGAGACCGCGGG
>JAUHZL010000046.1 GCA_030425945.1 Alphaproteobacteria bacterium
GCCTCGTTGATCATCGGCATCAGGATGCGGTTGACGATGAAGGCCGGGAAGTCCTCGGCGGTTGCGGCGGTCTTGCCGAGGCGATCGACCACCGACTTGCAGGCCTTGAAGGTCTCCTCGTCCGTCGCGATGCCGCGGATCAGTTCCACCAGCTGCATCACCGGTACAGGGTTCATGAAGTGGAACCCCATGAACTTCTCGGGCCGGTCGGTGCGCGAGGCGAGCCGCGTGATCGAGATCGACGAGGTGTTCGAGGTCAGGATCGTCGTCGGCTTCAGGTGCGGCAGCAGGTCCTCGAAGATCGCCTGCTTCACCGTCTCGCGTTCCGTGGCCGCCTCGATCACGAGGTCGCTGGGCCCGACGTCCGACAGCTTCAGCGTCGTGCGGATATGACCCAGCGCGGTCGCTTTCTCGGCCTCGGTGATCTTCCCGCGCGAGACCTGCCGGTCGAGGTTCTTGCCGATCAGCGCCAGGGCCCGGTCGAGGCTGTCCTGCGAGATGTCGTTCAGGATGACGTCGTAGCCCGCGAGGGCACAGACATGCGCAATCCCGTTGCCCATCTGGCCTGCGCCGACGATGCCGACCGTGCGAATGTCCATGAGACAGGTTCCTTCCTTCGTGCGGCGCAGCATAGGCAGGCCCGCCCGGCGAGGGCAAGCGACACTCGGGACAAGTCGCGGCGAATTCGAGCCTTAACACCTCGCTAACGCCTGCGGCGCAACCTTGGCACGGGTGAATCGAAAACGTGGGGAACGTGTCATGTCTGACCGGACATGTCCGCCGGAATGGGAAATCGGCACATGCCGCTACGGTCGCTCGCGGCTGGCCGTGCGCGGCCCGCAGCGCCGCCTGCACCGGCCCTACATCGCGTTCCTTGGCGGGAGCGAGGTCTTCGGACGCTTCGTCTCCCACCCCGTGCCGGACCTCGTCGAACAGGCGCTCGGGATCGACTGCATCAACCTGGCGGCCCCCAACGCGGGGATCGACAGTTTCGTCGAGGACGTCAGCCTGTTGTCGGTGGCCGCCGGGGCCGAACTGGCGGTGGTGCAGGTGATGGGCGCGCATACCCTGTCCAACCGGTTCTACAGGGTCCACCGCCGCCGCAATGACCGGGTCACGGCGATCTCCGAGCAGATGCGGCAGGCCTTTCCGGGGGTCGAGGCGATCGACCATCATTTCACGCGCCACTTGCTGCGGGATGCGGCGGCCGCGGCTCCGCAGACGTTCCCGGTTCTGGTGGAGGAGATGCGCGCCGCCTGGACCTCGCGGATGGCCACGCTGATCGAGCGGCTCGATGTTCCGGTCCTGCTGCTCTGGATGGCCGATCACGACCCGGGCACGGGGCAGGAGGACCCGGACGCCTGCGATCCGCTGTTTGTCGACCGGGCGATGCTGGATGCCCTGTCGCCTTCGGTCGTCGGTGTGGTCGAGGTCGTCCCGGGCGCCGCCGCCCGTGCGGACCGCAGCGGCATGGTGTTTCCGACCGACCAGGCGCTGGCGGCCGCCCGGCTGCCCAGCCCGGCGATGCATGCCGACGCGGCGGCGGCGCTGGTGCCGGTCCTGCGCGGCGTGCTGGCGGGCAGGTCGGCCGCCCCCTGACGAAAAGGCCCGCCACGGGGGCGGGCCAGTCTTCGGTCGTGGTCCGGGTTTCTCAGCCCAGCTTCTCGGTCAGTTCGGGGACCGCCTGGAACAGGTCGGCCACCAGTCCGTAGTCGGCCACCTGGAAGATCGGGGCCTCCTCGTCCTTGTTGATGGCGACGATGACCTTGGAGTCCTTCATCCCCGCGAGGTGCTGGATCGCCCCCGAGATGCCGACCGCGATATAGAGGTCGGGCGCCACCACCTTGCCGGTCTGACCCACCTGCCAGTCGTTCGGGGCAAAGCCCGAGTCGACCGCGGCGCGCGAGGCGCCGACGGCGGCGTTCAGCTTGTCCGCCAGGCCTTCGATCAGCTTGAAGTCGGCTTCCGAGCCGACCCCGCGCCCGCCCGACACGACGATGCCCGCCGAGGTCAGTTCCGGGCGGTCGGACGCGGCCACCTTGTCCTCGACCCAGGACGACAGGCCGGTGCTCGCGGCGGTGCCGACCGCCTCGACCGGGGCCGCGTTGCCGGCGGCCGCCGCATCGAACGACGCGGTCCGCACGGACAGGACCTTGACCGCATCTCCGGACTTCACGGTCTGGATCGCGTTGCCGGCATAGATCGGACGCTCGAAGGTGTCGGCATCGACCACCGCCGTCACGTCGCTGATCACCATCACGTCGAGCAGGGCCGCGACGCGGGGCAGGACGTTCTTGGCGTCCGCGGTGGCCGGGGCGACGATGTGCGAATAGCTGCCCGCCATGCCGACGATCAGCTCGGCGACCGGCTCGGCCAGCATGTGGCAGAAGCCGTGGTCGCCCGCGAAGAGCACCTTGCCGACGCCGGTCAGGGTTGCGGCCTCGGCCGCCGCGGCATCGCCGCCCTGTCCGGCCACCAGCACATGCACCTCGCCCAGCGAGGCCACGGCCGTCAGCGTCTTGGCGACCGCGTCGGTGGCCAGCGCGCCGTTCTGCACGTCTGCGAGAAGAAGAACCGCCATCACACGACCCCCGCGTCCTTGAGTTTCGTCACCAGTTCATCGACCGAGCCGACCTTGATGCCGGCGGCGCGCGCGGCGGGTTCGGCGGTCTTCAGAACCGTCAGCCGCGGCGTCACGTCCACCCCGAGATCGGCGGCGGTCTTTTCGTCCAGCGGCTTCTTCTTGGCCTTCATGATGTTCGGCAGCGAGGCATAGCGCGGCTCGTTGAGGCGCAGGTCCACCGTGATCACGGCGGGCATCGCGACGCTGATCGTCTGCAGGCCGCCGTCGACCTCGCGGGTGACGGTCGCCTTGTCGCCGTCGACCGAGACTTCCGACGCGAAGGTGGCCTGGCTCCAGCCCAGCAGCGCGGCCAGCATCTGGCCCGTCGCGTTCATGTCGTTGTCGATCGCCTGCTTGCCGCAGAGCACGAGGCCCGGCTGTTCCTCGTCCACGATGGCCTTGAGGATCTTCGCCACCGCAAGCGGCTCGATGTCCTGGTGCACGTCGTCCGCGGCAACCACGAGGATCGCACGATCCGCCCCCATCGCAAGCGCGGTCCGCAGGGTTTCCTGCGCCTGCTTCACGCCGACCGAAACGGCGACGATCTCGTCGGCCTTGCCGGCTTCTTTCAGGCGGATGGCCTCTTCGACGGCAATCTCGTCGAACGGGTTCATCGACATCTTGACGTTCGCCAGATCGACGCCGCTGCCGTCCGCCTTGACGCGGACCTTCACGTTGTAGTCGATCACGCGCTTCACAGGCACAACTACCTTCATCGGTCGCGTCTCTCCTTCGGTTTCGTTCCAAGGCGCACCGACCCGGGGCCGCACGCTCCATCGAGGGATGACTTAGCGGAGGCGAACCCGGGGCAATAGGGCAAAATCGACGCGCCAGCGTCGTGCGACGTCGCGTTTTGGGACGGTTCGCCCGGAGTCAGGCGCTAACGGTTCGCGCCGGGCACCCACAGCACGTCGTCGGCGCCACCGTTGTTGGCCACCCGGCCCGCGACGAAGAACCAGTCCGACAGCCGATTCAGGTATTTCACCGCCGCCGGGTTGATCGACTCCATCGTCGCCAGTTCCACGACGAGGCGCTCGGCCCGCCGGGCCACCGTACGGCAGAGGTGCATCTGGGCGGCCAGCGGCGTTCCGCCGGGCAGGATGAACGAGCGCAGCGGTTGCAGGTCCTTGTTCATCGCGTCGATCTCGCGCTCGAGGCGCTCGACCTGGCTGTCGATCACGCGCAGGGGCGGATAGGGCGCCTCGGCGTCCTTCTCCATGTTCGGCGTGCACAGGTCGGCCCCGAGGTCGAAGAGGTCGTTCTGGATGCGGCCGAGCATGGCGTCCATGTCGCCGGTGGCGTGCTGCCGGGCGAGGCCCACGGTGGCGTTCACCTCGTCCACCGTGCCGTAGGAGTTCACCCGGAGCGAATGCTTGGCGACCCGGGCGCCGTTTCCGAGCGCGGTTTCCCCGTCGTCGCCGGTCTTGGTGTAGATCTTGTTCAGAACGACCATGTGCTCAATTCCCCGAAGTCATCTAGCGCACGAAGACGAACAGCAGGATCAGCAGCACGGCCACGAACTGCGCGATGATGCGCCACTGCATGACCTTGTTGGCCTTCTTGCCGGAGTCCGCGCCGCCCTTGGCGAAGCCCATGATCCCGTAGATCAGGATGGCGAGGACCAGCAGCACGGCGGCGGCGGTCACCCAGAACAGCGGCGAACTCATCATTGGCGTGTCTCCCTTGCTTGCGCCTGACGTAACGCGCCCGCGCCAAAAAGCGAAGGGGTCATCCCCGCCGGATCAGCCAGTCGAGGGCACGCGTCGGCAACAGGCGCCGGGCGAGGTTCATCGCGTAGGTCGGCGTGGTCACGAAGATGCGGGGCGGCGGGTCGCGGCGATCGAGGGCGCGCGCCAGTTTTCGGGTCACGGCGGAGGGCGGCAGTTCGAAGGGGTCGGGCCCGCGCTCCTCGTAGAGCCGCTTGAGCAGCGAGCCGCGATACTGCTCGGCGCGCGGGCTGGCCTCCCAGTCGATCCAGCGTTCGAAGTGCTGCACCGAGTTCCGGCGGATGTTCGAGGTGATCGGTCCCGGCTCGACCAGCACCACGCGGATCGGGGTGTCGGTCATCTCGATCCGCAGCGTGTCGGCATAGCCTTCGAGCGCGAATTTCGTCGTGTTGTAGGCGGCCCGCCACGGGTAGACCACGAAGCCGAGGACGGAGCCGTTGATCACGATATGCCCGTGGCCTTGTGCCCTCATGATCGGGATGACCTTGCGGACAAGCTCGTGGACGGCGAAGAAATTCGTCTCGAAACAGGCGCGCAGCCCGTCGGTGGGCAGGTCCTCGACGGCTCCGGGCAGGCCATGCGCCGCGTTCAGGAAGACCGCGTCGAGGGTGCCGCCGGTGCGATCCCGGATCAGCTCCAGCACCTCGTCCATCTGTTCGGGGATGGTCACGTCGAGACGCAGCGCCTCCAGCCCCTCGTCCGCGAGGCGGGCGACGTCCTCGGGCTTGCGGGCGGTTGCGAAGACCCGCCAGCCCCGTTTCGCCAGCCCGTGCGCCGCGTCGTAGCCGATGCCGGAGGAACAGCCGGTGATCAGGATGCTGCGCTGTGCCATGAACGGGGTCTCCGGCTCGGGTCGGGTGCCTGTCTGACGGGCAACGGCACGGCACACAAGGGGTTGGCGGCGGGCCGGTGCCAAATCCGTCTGGACGGCGCCCGGACCCGCCACTACACCCGATGACATGACCGACAGCCCTGACGATCTCGACGGCGCCGTGGCGCCCCGCGCCCTGTCCGAACCGCTGCGCCGCGCGATCGGCGAGCGGTATCTGCAATACGCGCTCTCGACCATCATGCACCGCGCCCTGCCGGACGCGCGCGACGGTCTGAAGCCGGTGCACCGGCGCATCCTCTACGCCATGCGCGAGCTGCGCCTGACCTCGACCGGCGGGTTCCGGAAGTCCGCGAAGATCTCGGGCGACGTGATGGGGAACTATCACCCGCACGGCGATGCCGCGATCTACGACGCGATGGCGCGTCTCGCGCAGGACTTCAACGTCCGCTACCCGCTGGTGGATGGCCAAGGCAACTTCGGCAACATCGACGGCGACAACCCGGCCGCCAGCCGCTACACCGAGGCGCGCCTGACCGCGCATTCGGAAGCCCTGATGGAAGGGCTGGCCGAGAACGCGGTCGACTTCCGCGACAACTACGACGGCACCCTGCAGGAACCGGTTGTCCTGCCCGCGGCCTTTCCGAACCTGCTGGCGAACGGCGCGTCGGGGATCGCGGTCGGCATGGCGACCAACATTCCGCCGCATAACCTCGACGAGCTGATCCAGGCCTGTCTGCACCTGATCCGGTCGCCCGACGCGCGGGACGAGACGCTGCTGCAGTACGTGCCGGGTCCGGACTTCCCGACCGGGGGCGTCATCGTCGAGCCGCCCGAGGTGATGGCCGAGGCCTATCGCACCGGCCGGGGCAGTTTCCGCCTGCGTGCCCGCTGGGAGGTCGAGGATCTCGGGCGCGGGGTCTGGCAGATCGTGATCACCGAGATTCCCTACCAGGTTCAGAAGTCCAAGCTGATCGAGCGCATCGCCGACCTGATCCAGACCAAGAAGATCCCGATCCTGACCGATGTCCGCGACGAAAGCGCGGATGACGTGCGCATCGTGCTCGAGCCGCGCGCCCGCACGGTGGACCCCGAGGTCCTGATGGCCTCGCTCTACCGCAACTGCGACCTGGAAATCCGTTTCGCGCTGAACATGAACGTGCTGATCGACGGGCGCACACCCAAGGTCTGCTCGCTGAAGGAGGTGCTGCGCGCCTTCCTCGACCATCGGCGCGAGGTTCTGGTGCGCCGGTCGCAGCACCGGCTCGACAAGATCGACCACCGTCTCGAAGTGCTGGAAGGCTTCATCATCGCCTTCCTCAACCTCGACCGGGTGATCGAAATCATCCGCTACGACACCGATCCCAAGGCCGCCCTGATGGCCGAGACCTGGGGCCGGACTTTCCCGCGCGCGATGTCCGAGGCCGACTACGTGCCGCCGGCCCCCGGCGAGGGCGAACTGACCGAGGTGCAGGCCGAAGCGATCCTCAACATGCGCCTGCGGAGCCTGCGGCGGCTGGAGGAAATGGAGCTGGTCCGCGAGCGCGACGCCCTGATGGAAGAGCGCGCGGGCCTCGTCGACCTGCTCGAGTCCGGGGCGCTGCAATGGGCGCGGATCTCGGACGAGCTGAAGGCGACCCGCAAGGCGTTCGGCAAGGACGCCCCCGGCGGCGCGCGCCGGTCGTCCTTCGCCGAGGCGGGCGAGGCCCCCGAGATCAGCGTCGAGGCGATGATCGAGCGCGAACCGATCACCGTCGTCTGTTCCAAGATGGGCTGGGTGCGGGCTTTGAAGGGCCACGGCCACGACCCGGCAGGCCTGAAGTTCAAGGACGGCGACGAGGGGCGTTTCGTCCTGCCGGCCCAGACCACCGACAAGCTGCTGGTCTTCGGGTCGAACGGGCGGTTCTACACGCTCGCCTGCGCGAACCTGCCCGGCGGGCGCGGCATGGGCGAACCGATCCGCCTGATGGTCGATCTGCCGAACGAGGCCGAGCTGGTGGACCTGCGGGTTCACGTGCCCGGCGCGCATCTGGTGGTGGCCTCGACCGAGGGCGACGGCTTCCGCGTGCCGGAGGACGAGGTTCTCGCCCAGACCCGGGCGGGCAAGCAGGTCCTGAACGTGAAGGACGGCGCCAAGGCGCTGCTTTGCCGTCCGGTCGGCGGGGACCATGTCGCGGTCGTCGGCGACAACCGCAAGCTGCTGGTCTTCGCGCTGGACGAGTTGCCCGAGATGACCCGCGGCAAGGGCGTCCGGCTGCAGAAGTACAAGGATGGCGGGCTGTCCGACCTGACCACCTTCACGCTGGCCGAGGGCCTGAGCTGGCACGATCCGGCGGGCCGGACCCGCACCGTGGCGCGCCCCGAGCTGAACGAGTGGATGGGCCGCCGGGCCGGGATCGGGCGCATGGCGCCGCGCGGCTTCCCGCGCGACAACACGTTCACCTGAGGCGATGGCGGCGGCGCTCGGCACCGATTTCATCGGGCGCAAGGGCGCGCTCTTCGGTCTTGCGCTGCGGCTGAGCATCCTGACCGTCGTCACGCTGGGCTTCTACCGGTTCTGGATGAAGACCCGGCTGCGGCGGTGGTACTGGTCGGCGATCCGCCCGGGCGGGCATCCGCTGGAATACACCGGCGACCCGCTGGAGAAGCTGCTCGGCTTTCTGATCGCGGTGGTGTTCCTCAGCTTCTACATCGGGGTCTTCAATCTGATCCTGATGTTCTTCTCGTTCAGCTACCTCGGCGACAATTTCGTCGCCTACGCCGCCTCGTTCGTCATCGTCATCCCGTTCATCTTCTTCGCCCAGTACCGGGCCCGCCGCTACATGCTGGCCCGCACCCGCTGGCGCGGCATCCGCTTCGGGCTGGAGCCCGGGGCCTGGGGCTACGCGTGGCGCGCGATGGTCTACTGGGCGCTGACGATCGTGACGCTCGGCGCGCTCTGGCCGCTGATGACCTTCCGGCTCGAGAAGTTCCGCACCGACCGGACCTGGTTCGGCTCGGCCCGGCTGCACCAGGGCGGGCGCTGGACCGCGCTGATCCTGCCCGCGCTTCCCGCGCTGCTCTGCCTCTGGGGCACGCTCGGCCTCGGGCTTGTGGCGGCCGTCACCGAGGACCCGACCCCGGTGCTGGGCCTTGTGCTGACCCTGCCGCTGCTCGGCATCGCGTGGGTCCACTACCGTCTGCGGGCCCTGCGGTACCTGACGGAGACCAAGCGCCTCGGGGAAGATGTCGGGCTGACGCTGCATCCCCGTCTCGGGCGGGTGCTGGCCATCACGGTCTTCGGACACCTGCTGGTCGGTCTGTTCCTCGGCCTGCTGCTCGGCGGGGTCGGGATCGCGGTCGGGATCTTGCTGGGCATCGGGGCGGCGGGGGGCGTCGATTTCGAGGCCCTGCCGCCGTGGGTCTTCGTCGTCGCGGGCATGGTCGCCTATTTCGGCGGCTTCATCCTGTGGGACGTCCTGCGGCAGGTCTTCGTGCGGATGCCGCTCCTCGCGCACTACGTCGCCACGCTCGAGATCGACAACGCCCATGCCCTCGCCCCGCTGGCGCAGCGCGAGCGTGACGATTTCGCCGATGCGGGCGGCTTTGCCGAGGCACTCGACGTGGGGGCGGCGCTGTGATCGGCCCGGATGCCCCGGTCTTCGTCGATTACTTCGACGGGCGCTCTGCGGTCCCGCGCCGGATGGAACTGACGATCGACGGCACGCGCCTGCTGCTGATCCCGGCGGAAGGCTCGACCATCGTCTGGCCCCTCGACCGGATGCGGCGCCTGCCCGATCAGGCCGGCAGTGACGGGCTGACGCTCGCCCCCGCCGATGGCGGACCGGCGCGGCTCTATATCCCGGACGGGGCGGCCGACCTCGCGGATGCGCTCCGCGCCGCCATCCCGGCCCGTGCCGCCCCGCCGCCGATCCCGAACTTCCGCGCCCGGCTCGTCGGGCTGTCCGCGGCGGCCCTGACGTCGGTCGCGCTGATCCTCTTCGTGCTCGTGCCGCTGATGGCGGACCAGTTGGCGACGCTGCTGCCGCCCGAAGGCGAAGCCGCGCTGGGCGATGCCACGCTCGAGCAGATCCGCAGCGCCCTCGACGAGAGCGGCCGCGACGGGCTGGACTTCTGCACCGCCGCCCCGGGACGGGCCGCGCTGGGCCGGATGACCGACCGGCTGGCCAAGCACACCGAGTTTCCCTTCCCCCTGAAGGTGCATGTGCTCGACCACGAGATGGTCAACGCCTTCGCGCTGCCCGGCGGGCATGTGGTCCTCTTCCGCGGCCTGATCGACGCGGCGAACGATCCCGACGAGGTCGCCGCGGTGCTGGCCCACGAGATGGGTCATGTCGCGGGGCGCGACGCCACGCGGGGCGCGCTGCGCTCGGCGGGCTCGATCGGCATCCTCGGGCTGATCTTCGGCGATTTCGCGGGCGGCACGGTGGCGCTGTTTCTCGCCAACCAGCTGATCGAGGCCCAGTATTCGCAGGCGACCGAGGAACGCGCCGACGCTTACGGCATCGCGCTGATGCAGAAGGCCGGACTGCCGCCCGAGGCGCTGGGCCGCTTCTTCGAGACCCTGCGCCAGCAGGAGGGCGCGCGCGACGAGCGCAGCCTGCTGGACCACCTGTCCAGCCACCCGGCGCTGCTCGACCGGATCGAGGCGGCCGGCCGCGCGGCCCGCCCGGCACAGGTCAGTCCGGTTCTGAACAGCTCGGACTGGCAGGCGCTGCGCGCGATCTGTCGATAGGCGTATTGCAATTATCCACCACTACATCTTGGGTTTACCCGGGGGTGCGTTGCGTTGAGGCCCCCGGTCCGGTATTTGCCGGAGACAAAGTTGGACAGGGGGTTCCATGCGTGCGATTCTGACGATGCTTGTGCTGGCGGCGACACTGGCCGGATGCGCCAGCGGCGCTCGGCTGGGCGAGAAGCAGGACCTCGGCACTTTCAGGCTCGGGCACAACGTCGTCGTGGCGACCAATGCCACCAAGGGCCCGTTCTCGCGCGATGCCAGCGCGGAGGAATTGCAGGCAGCCCTCAGCGGCGAGATCGACCGCCGCTTCAGCCGCTACGAGGGTGACAAGTTCTTCCACCTCGGGATCTCGGTCGACGGCTACATTCTCGCGCTGCCGGGCATCCCGCTGGTGGCCTCGCCGAAGTCGGCGCTGATCATCTCGGTCCGGGTCTGGGACGACGCGGCCGGGGTCAAGCTGACCGAGGAACCGCACCAGATCACGGTTCTCGAATCGTTTTCCGGCGAGACGATGGTCGGCTCCGGCCTGACCCGCTCGAAGGAAGAGCAACTGCAGAACCTGGTCCAGAACGCGGCGCTCGCGGTCGAGAAATACCTCGCCAGCCATCCCGAATGGTTCCAGCCCGATCCGGCCGCCGAGGGCGAGGAGGTCGCCGCTGCGGCCGAGGCTCCGGAGGCCGCCCAGACGGCCCCGCGACCCCGTCCCTGACGACCGGACAGCACCCCCGTTTTCACGGCATGAACGGGGGGCTCCGGGCCTGAAAGCGCCGGTCCCGCGCGGTCTTTGTCCCACGCCTAAAGCGGCTTGATTTTCCTGCCTCGGGCCAGTAGACGGCGCGCGATATTGACCCGGGCAGGCGAAGCCCTTCAGACGCGAGAGGCGCCACGATGGCTAAGGCAAAGTTTGAACGCACGAAACCGCACGTGAACATCGGGACGATCGGGCACGTTGACCACGGCAAGACGACGCTGACGGCTGCGATCACGAAGTATTTCGGCGAGTTCCGCGCGTATGACCAGATCGACGGCGCGCCGGAAGAGAAGGCCCGCGGGATCACGATCTCGACGGCGCACGTGGAGTACGAGACCGAAGCGCGCCACTACGCGCACGTCGACTGCCCCGGCCACGCCGACTACGTGAAGAACATGATCACCGGTGCGGCGCAGATGGACGGCGCGATCCTGGTGGTGAACGCGGCCGACGGCCCGATGCCGCAGACCCGCGAGCACATCCTGCTGGCGCGCCAGGTCGGCGTTCCGGCGCTGGTCGTGTACATGAACAAGGTCGACCAGGTGGACGACGAGGAGCTCCTCGAGCTCGTCGAGATGGAGATCCGCGAACTGCTGTCCTCCTACGAGTTCCCGGGCGACGACATCCCGATCGTGAAGGGCTCGGCGCTGGCGGCGATGGAAGGCCGTGACGCGGAGATCGGCGAGAACTCGATCCGCGCGCTGATGGCGGAAGTCGACAGCTACATCCCGACCCCGGCGCGGGCGGTTGACCAGCCGTTCCTGATGCCGATCGAGGACGTGTTCTCGATCTCGGGCCGCGGCACCGTGGTGACCGGCCGTGTCGAGCGCGGCGTGATCAACGTCGGCGACGAGATCGAGATCGTGGGCATCCGCGACACCAAGAAGACGACCTGCACGGGCGTCGAGATGTTCCGCAAGCTGCTGGATCGCGGCGAGGCGGGCGACAACATCGGTGCGCTGCTGCGCGGCGTGGACCGCGAGGGCGTCGAGCGCGGCCAGGTGCTGTGCAAGCCGGGTTCGGTGAAGCCGCACACGAAGTTCGAGGCCGAGGCCTACATCCTGACCAAGGAAGAAGGCGGCCGTCACACCCCGTTCTTCGCGAACTACCGTCCGCAGTTCTACTTCCGCACGACGGACGTGACCGGCACGGTCGAGCTTCCCGAGGGCACCGAGATGGTGATGCCGGGCGACAACCTGAAGTTCTCGGTCGAGCTGATCGCCCCGATCGCGATGGAAGACGGTCTCCGTTTCGCCATCCGTGAAGGCGGCCGCACCGTCGGCGCAGGCGTCGTCTCCAAGATCCTCGCCTGAGACTGAATTTCAACGAGGCGGGATGAAACCCGCCCGACGGGTTCGAAGAGGGGCGGCGGTGCACGCCGCTCCTCCTATCAACTCCAACGCCGCGAAAGGCTAGAACATGCAAAGCCAGAACATTCGCATTCGGCTGAAGGCCTTTGACTATCGCGTGCTGGATGC
>JAUHZL010000434.1 GCA_030425945.1 Alphaproteobacteria bacterium
GGCTGACCTCGGGCAGGGTGTCGGGCGCGTCGCGGACGTCGAGCGCGTCGAGCACCATCGTCATCCGGTCCGCGTCGTAGTCGTAGCTGCGCGTCTCGGGCGTGCCACCCGCGATCAGCGCCAGCCCCTCGTGGCTGACGAGGAAACCGACCGACTCACCGTCGCCGGTGTTGTCGATCCGCACGACGATGTCGCGGCCGAACGCGATGTCCACCGTGCCGTCGGGCAGGCCGGTCAGCCGCGTTTCCGGGCTGAGCGCACGGAGCTTGCCTTCGGGAAACTTGATCGACAGGGCGAGGTCGCGCAGCACCAGCGTGTCGCCGTCCTGCGTCCGGCCGGCAAAGGTCAGGGTCTGGCCCTGCGTGCTGGCCGTCTCGCGCCATTCCGCGAGCAGCTCGTCCGGGGTGGTGGCAAGGGCCTGCAGGGCCGGGAGGGTCAGCAGGGCCCCGAGCGCGGTCGCGGTCAGCGGCAGGCGGGCGGCATGGGGCAGGGGCATGGGAACCTCGGAGGACAGGAAAATTCCCTTCGACTGTCCCGCGCCCCCGGCCTAGGGTCAAGGAAAACACGGAGCGGGAGAGGTCGGGATGGCAGCACTTGACGGACAAACGGTTCTCATCACGGGGGCGAGCCGGGGCATCGGCGCGGCCGCGGCGCGCAGCTTCGCGGCGGCAGGCGCGCAGGTGGCGCTGGTGGCCCGCAGCGGTGACGAGATCGGCGCCCTCGCGGACGAGATCGGCCCGGCGGCCCGCGCCTATGCTTGCGATGTCTCGGACTTCGCCGCCCTCGCGGCGGCGGTGCAGCAGGCCGAAAGCGACCTCGGCCCGGTCGGCGTGCTGATCAACAACGCAGGGGTCATCAGCCCGATCGGCCGCATCGCCGAGATCGACCCGGCGGCCTGGGCGCGGGTGATCGACATCAACCTGACCGGCGTTTTCAACGGGATGCGCGCGGTGCTGCCCGGCATGGTGGCACGCGGCTGCGGCACGATCCTGACGGTCTCGTCCGGCGCGGCGCACAACCCGCTGGAGGGCTGGTCGCATTACTGCGCGTCCAAGGCGGGGGCGGCGATGCTGACCCGCGCGCTCGACCTCGAATACCGGGCTGCCGGGATCCGGGCGATGGGCCTCAGCCCGGGCACGGTCGCCACCGAGATGCAGGTCGAGATCAAGGCGAGCGGCCTGAACCCGGTCAGCCAGCTCGACTTCTCGGTCCACATCCCCGCCGACTGGCCCGCCCGGGCGCTGGTCTGGATGTGCTCGGAGGACGCCGCCGAATTCACCGGCACCGAGATTTCGCTGCGCGACGAGGCGATCCGCCGCCGCGTCGGCCTGATCTGAGCCGCGCCGATGCTGGAGGTGACCCGGGGCGCCCGGCGCTGGACCCTGACGCTGAACCGGCCCGACAAGGCCAATGCCCTGACCCGCGACATGCTGGCGGCGGTGGCCGAGACCGTGGAGGCGGCACGCGCCGACGGCGTTCCGGTGCTGGTGCTGACCGGCGCGGGCAAGGTCTTCAGTGCCGGGGCCGACCTGGACGCGGCCCGCGCCGGCCTGGCCACCGACCCGGTGTGGGAGCGCGTCTCGGGCAGCCTCGCCACCTATCCCGGCCTGACGATCTGCGCGCTGAACGGCACCTGCGCGGGCGGGGCGCTGGGCATGATGCTGGCCTGCGACCTGCGGGTCGCGGTGGCCTCGGCCAAGGTGTTCTACCCGGTGGTAAGGAACGGCTTCCTGCCGCAGCCCTCGGACCCCGCGCGCCTCGCGGCACTGGCGGGGCTGAGCCGGGCCAAGCTGATCCTGCTGGGCGGGGCGCGGATCGACGCCGAGACGGCGCTGGGCTGGGGTCTTTTCGACCGGCTGGTGCCGGACGCGGCGGCGCTGGGGCCGGAGGTGGACGCGCTGGCGGCCGAGGCCGAGGCGGCCAGCCCGGACCTGCTGGGCGCGATCAAGGCGCTGTGCGCGGGGGCGTCGAAAGGTTAACAACCCGTTGATTTTAAAGTCAGAAATCCTGACGCATTGTTTCGCGCGCGAAACATCGGGTCAGCTGCTCTGACCTTTCCGGCCTAGCGCCGTCCGCCGCGCCGCCCCGGGACCTTCGATGCGAATCCGGGCGGCCGCTTCGCCACCCAGGCCGCGAACTTCGCCAGCCGGGGGTGCGTGCGCAGCGCTTCGGGCGTGTTCCAGGTGCGGGCAAGCTCCGCCTCGGACAGCGTGGCGTGGACCTCCTTGTGGCAGATGTGATGCATCAGCACGGTCGGCCCGCCCTTGCCCCCGCGCAGTTTCGGGATCAGGTGATGCAGGCTCTGCGGCACTCCCTCCGGGATCGGGCGCAGGCACAGCGGGCAGATCGGGTCGTTCTCGGTCATGGTCCGCGCTAAGGGTGACGCGACGGGCGCACAGGGCAAGGGGCCGCGATGACCGAGATGCAACCGCAGGCGCT
>JAUHZL010000435.1 GCA_030425945.1 Alphaproteobacteria bacterium
AGGAAGAAGGCCCCGCGCAGGTTCACGCCCAGCGTGAAATCGAAGTTCTCGGGGGTCAGGTCCAGCATGTCGCCGCGCACCCGCGCCGGAACGCCCGCGTTCGAGACATAGGTGGCGACCGGCCCCTGCGCGGCCTCGACCGCGTCGAGAAGACGGGACCGGCCGTCGAGGTCGGTCAGGTCGTGACGGTGGTAGCTGGCGCCCGGCAGGTCGGCCAGCGCGGTGACGACGGCGGGCGCGTCCTCGGGCTGCTCGGCGGCGAGCGCGATCTGCCAGCCCGCCGCGTGCAGCGCCCGCGCGATGCCGAAGCCGATCCCCTGCTGGCCGCCGGTAATCAGGGCGGTGGGCGTCATGGCTGCTCTCCGATCCGGTCCGCGACGCGCAGCGCATGGGCCGCCACGGTCAGCGACGGGTTCACCGCGGCCGAGGTGGGCAGCACGCTGGCGTCCGCGATCCACAGGTTGGGGTGGTCGTGGCTCTGGCCGCGCGGGGTGACGACCGAGCGCGCCGGGTCATGCCCCATGCGCGCGGTGCCGCACTGGTGCGAGGGGGTGCGCCGGTCAAAGGTCTTCGCCAGAACAACGGGATAGCCCGCACGGCGCAGGTCGAACTTCAAGCGCCGGACCAGCGCCACATGGGCCGCCCAGTTCGAGCGCCGCCAGTCGAGGCGGATGGTCTCGCCCGCGACGGTCACCCGGCTGTCGGGGTCCGGCAGGTCCTCGGACATGGCGTAAAGATCGACGCTGCGCCGCGCGATCCATCCCGCGACGGGACCCGGCAGGCCGGAGGTGGCCGCGAGGATCGGCCCCGACACCTTGCCCAGAAGCTGCACGTTGCCCATCGGCAGGTCGTCCGGCCCGCCGCGATCGTAGTAGTCGTTCAGATACAGCGTCTTCTGGTAGACCGACGGGTTCGCCCGGCCGGGGTGCAGCGCGAGGACCGCCGAGGCATTGTGGTTCATGAAGTTGCGCCCGACCTGGTCCGAGCGGTTCGCGAGCCCGCGCGGGGCCCGGTCATCGGCCGAGCGCAGCAGGATCGCCGCCGTGTTCACCGCCCCCGCCGCCAGCACGACGGTCCGCGCGCCCAGCGTCGCGGTGCCGCCGTTCTGGCGCACCCGGACACCGGTGATCCGCCCGCCCTCGCCCGCGATCAGGCTGTGGACGAGGACGCCGGTGCGCAGCTCGACGTTCGGGTGGCGCAGGGCCTCGGCCAGACCGACGCTCTCGGCGTCCATCTTGCCGCCGGTGGTGTCGGGGAAGGCATCCCACGGGGTCTGCCCGCGCGCCAGCCAGCGGTCGATATCGACGCCCAGCGGCAGCGGCGCGGGGTTCAGCCCGATCCGGCGCAGGCGCCGGGCGAACTCGGCGATGGCGGGTTCGTGCGGGACCGGCGGGAAGCCGTAGGGGCCGGAATGCGGCGGCTCGGTCGGGTCGTCCCCCAGCGCCCCGCGCACCCGGTAGAGGGTTTCGGCCCGCTGGTACCACGGCTCCATCTCGGCATAGGGGATCGGCCAGCCCGGCGTCTCGCCCCCCGGATGGCGGCGCGGCGCGAAATCGGCTTCGCGGTAGCGGATCAGGACACCGCCGTAGAACTTCGAGTTGCCCCCGGCGAGGTAGTAGTTGCCGGGGTTGAAGGCGCGCCCTGCCCCGTCGAGCCAGGTCTCGTCCGGCCGGAAGTAGCCGTCGCGGAAGATCGCCACCGGGTCGCGGGCCTGCGGAATGTCCGCAAGCCGCTCGCCCCGTTCGAGGATCACGATGCGCCGCCCACTGGGCGCAAGCGCCGCCGCCAGCGTCGCGCCGCCCATGCCGGACCCGATGATGAGGATGTCGATCTCCATGTCCGAGTCTGTATTTGGACCGTTCCAAAAATTCAACCGAAAAGACGGCGCCGGGGGCTCCGGCGCCGTCGAATCCGCGTCAGGCGATGCGCTCTTCCGTCTTCGGGTCGAAGGCCACGGCCTTGTCCATGTTGACCGCGAAGGTGAAGGGCTTGCCCGCCTCGACCGAGGCATCGGCCCGCATCCGCGCGATGCAGTCCTTGCCCGACAGCGTGGTGGTCACGAAGGTATCGGAGCCCGCCGGTTCGGTCACGGAGACCAGGTTGGTCAGGCTCTCGACCACCTGCGCGTTGCGGTCCGCGCCCTCCGGGTCGGTGATCGCCTCCGGCCGGATGCCGAGGACGATCGACTTCCCGGCATAGGCCTTCAGCGCCGTGTTGCTCTTCGGGAAGCGCAGGTGGACCGGCGTGCCGTCGCTGTTCGTGATCTCGGCGGCGAGGTCTCCGCCGCTCTCGATCACCTTGGCGGGCAGGACGTTCATCGCCGGGCTGCCCATGAAGGTCGCCACGAACAGGTTCGACGGCGTGTCGTAGATCTCCTTCGGGGTGCCCAGTTGCTGGACATAGCCGTTGTACATCACCGCGATCCGGGTCGAGAG
>JAUHZL010000436.1 GCA_030425945.1 Alphaproteobacteria bacterium
GTCAGCGTCCAGACCGAGACGATCTCGGGCTGGGTCTCGACCAGCCGGGCAAAGCTCTGGGCGCTGTCCGGCCGGTGGCTGGCCATCTGGACCTGCACGAAGGCCTGCACGTCGAGGCCCAGCTTGGCCGGTTCCAGCCGCGCGGCATAGCCGCAGATGATCCCGTCGGCCTCCAGCCGCTGGCGGCGGCGCCCGGCCTGGCTGGGGCTGAGGTTCAGCCGCGTGCCGAGATCCTGCGCGGTCAGGTGCGCGTCGGACTGCAACGCGGCCAGCAGGCGACAGTCGGTGGAATCGAGGTTCATGGCCACACCTTGCGTGAGTCCCGCATCATCCCCCAAGAGTCGCGCGCATCTTCCGCATCGTCCAGCCTGAATTTGCCTGAAAATGCGCACTCTCCGCGAATGATGTGCCTCATTATCATCAAATCATCACATCCCCATGCAGGAGGACGCGAGATGGGTCCCTTCCCCCACGACGCCCCCAAGGCCACGATCAGCGCCGAGAACCCCGCCGGCACCGACGGGTTCGAGTTCGTCGAGTTTGCCAGCCCCGACCCGCAATCCCTGCGCGACCTCTTCGGGCGCATGGGCTTCGTGCACACCGCGACCCACAAGTCGAAGGCGGTCGAGCTCTGGCAGCAGGGCGACATCACCTATGTCCTGAACGCCGAACCCGGCAGCTTCGCCGAGCGGTTCGTCGCCGAGCACGGTCCCTGCGCGCCCTCGATGGCCTGGCGGGTGGTCGATGCCCAGCACGCCTTCCGTCACGCGGTGGCGCAGGGGGCCGAGCCTTACGAGGGGGCGGACAAGACGCTCGACTGGCCCGCCATCAAGGGCATCGGCGGGTCGCTGCTCTACTTCACCGACCAGTATTACGAGACCAACCCCTACAACGCCGAGTTCGACTGGATCGACCGCGCACACCCTGAGGGGGTCGGCTTCCACTACCTCGACCACCTGACCCACAACGTCCACAAGGGCAATATGGACAAGTGGTTCCGCTTCTACGGCGACCTGTTCAATTTCCGCGAGATCCGCTTCTTCGACATCGAGGGCAAGTTCACCGGCCTCTACAGCCGCGCGCTGACCTCGCCTTGTGGCCGCATCCGCATCCCGATCAACGAGGACCGCTCGGAGAACGGCCAGATCGTCGAGTACCTGCGCCGCTACAACGGCGAGGGTATCCAGGCGCGGCGTCAGGTTCATGCCGAATCCGCCGCAGGCCTATTACGACATGAGCCGCGACCGGGTGACGGGCCACGACGAGCCGCTCGACCGGATGGCCGAGCATGGAATCCTGATCGATGGCGAGGGTGTCGTCGGCGGCGGCGAGACCCGCATCCTGCTGCAGATCTTCTCGAAGACCTGCATCGGTCCGATCTTCTTCGAGTTCATCCAGCGCAAGGGCGACGACGGCTTCGGCGAAGGCAACTTCCGCGCCCTCTTCGAGTCGATCGAACAGGACCAGATCGAGCGCGGCGTGCTGAAGGCCGGCTGACCGCGCACAGAACAGGCGGTCGGGGGCGTGCGGGCCACGTCCCCGGCGGCTGCCTTACTGGTCGAGCGCCCAGGTCACGTTGACGTTGGCGGTGAAGCTGACTTCGCCCTCCGCCACGGGGACCGGGGCGCTCATCGCGGCCATCGCGAACTCGGCGCGGACCATGGGCTGCGGCATCGCCCCACCGCTTTCGGAAATCGTCACGATCGGTCCGAGCTCTACCCCGAACCCTTCGGCGAAGAGGGCCGCGCGGCGGCGCGCCTCGGCGATCGCGGCGGCGCGGGCCGCGTCGAGATGCGGCTGGGGATCGGCCACGCCGAAGCTGAGACCGTCGAGCGAATTGGCCCCGTCCTGCACCACCGTGTCGAGAAACGCGCCGAGCCGGTCGAGGTCGCGCACCGTCACGCTGACGCCGTTGCTGACCCGGTAGCCGGTGATCCGCTGGTCGCCGTCCGTCGACCGGCTGGCCCAGACCGGCTGCACCGACAGGCCGCGGGTCTGGCGGTCCCGCTCGGCGATCCCGGCTTCCGCGATCACGCCGAATACCGCCCCGAGCGCCGCGCTGTTGCGTGACAGCGCCTCGGCGGCTGTCTTGCCCTCGGTGACCACGCCGATCTCGACGCGCGCAAGGTCAGGCGCAACACTGACCCGGCCCTCGGCGCTCAGCGACAGGGTGCCCGGCGGCATGTCGGCGCGGGCCGTGCCGGTGGCGAGGGTCAGGCCGAGGAGAATCACTCCGAGGATCACGTGCGGGCGCATGGGTGGCTCCTGTCTTGTCCGATTTCGATATCGCCTGTGGACCAGTCCCGCCGGTCCGGCGGTGCCCCGCTTGCGGGGGCGGTTTCTCTTTTCCTCGGCCCGGTGCCGCGTTACAACCATGACCTCAAGGGAGGGGCCGAGACGCCCCGGGAAACACCGCGGTGACCGATGAAACC
>JAUHZL010000437.1 GCA_030425945.1 Alphaproteobacteria bacterium
CCTGCCCGTCGAACGGCAGGTAGCCGTGGAAGTCGCAGATCCAGTTCCGGTCGGGCGACGTGCGCTGGAAGCTGAGCATGACCGGGTTGATCGTGCTCTGCGTGATGCCGGTGAAGACGTTGTCGGCAAAGACCACGTTGCGGCAATACCCGATGTCCAGCGGCGCGATGCTGTCGTCCACGGCCTCGACCCGCTCGGTCGCCCCGCCGATCGAGATGAACGAGTTCGACGTCACCGTCAGCCCCGCGAGCGTGTGACCGGGCCCGTAGGGCTTGACGATCAGGAAGCGGTACCAGGCCCCGGCATCGATCACGGTGAAGATGTTGCCGGTCAGGATCAGCCCGCCGAAGGTGTACTCGTTCGAGAAGTCCGGGAAGGCGTCGTGCTCGTTCGTCCACTCGATGGGCGCGTTGTCTATGTAGTTGCCGGTCACGGTGCTGTGGACATGCGGCTGGGTGAAGACGACCCCGGCGGTGCGCGGACCGTCCGGCACCGTGTCGCCCTGGAACCAGTGGTTGTTGGCGATGACATGGCCCGAGCCGTGCAGCACGAGGAAGTGCTTGAACCGCACCGCCCGGCTGTCGCGCACCTTCAGGTCGTTGGCATTCACGTTGATCCCGACCGAGGTCCGGGCCGCGACGCTGGTGTTGATCTCGGACGAGACGAAGTTGCAGCGGTCGATTTCCATCGACTGGCAGCCGACCCCGATCGAGGTGATGGCCTGGTCCTTCGGCTTGGTGAAGTCGCAGTCGCGCAACCAGAAGGTGTCACCGTCCGGGGCCAGCAGGATGCCCGAGGCGACCGAGTTGCAGCGGAAGTCGATCTCCTGCAGCGCGAATTTGCCCAGCAGGTCGAAGCCCGAGAAATCGAGCACGTACTTGAACCGGGTGAAGGTGTAGCTCTGCGTCCCGGCGGCGTCGTGCAGCGGGCGGCTCAGGGTGATGCGGCCGGCGGCGTCGTTCTTGTCGCGCACGTAGACCTCGCGCCCGACGCCGGTTCCCGTGACCAGCGCGCCGACCGGGATCTGGGCGATGCCCGCGACGTTGCTCAGTTCGAGCGGGGCCGCGGTGGAGTAGGTCGCGGTGGCGGTCACCGTGTCCGGGTCCCAGTTGGGACTGCCGATCACGTGGAACTGGCCGTTCCGCAGCACACGGCGGATCGAGAACTCGGACACGTTCCCGATGGCGGCCTGCATGTCGATCGGCGCGTCGAGCTGGATCGAGCGCCCGCACAGATCGAGCGACTCGTGGTCGGTGTAGTTGAAATAGGCCTGAAGCGCCTTCCGGAAGGCCAGCACCTCGTCCCCGAAGGCGGCCACGTAGGTGTCGAGATCGAAGCTCCGCAACATCTGCAACCGCTTGTCCGCGGGCATCTGCACCGTGCCGACGAACCGCACGTCCGAGGTCAGCGTGACATGATCCGCGAGGTGATAGGTCCCCTCCGGCACCAGCAGGCGGCGCCCGGCCGCGGCGGCATCCCCCAGCAGGAACGCGGTGGTGTCGTCCGCGACACCGTCCCCGACCGCGCCGTAGTCGCGCACGTCGACCCAGTCCATCAGGTCGCGCAGGAAGACCGAGGTGACATCCTCGATCCCGACGGACTCGATCCGGATGACCCCGCCGGTCGCCCCGGTGAAGTCGATGCCGAAGTGACCGTAAAGCGGGGTCAGGCCCCACGGCATGTCGACGCCGGTGCGGGTGCCGGTGCCGACGATGGCCGAAACCTCGTAGACCGTCCCGTAGCTGGTGGGCGTGACCAGCGGGCCGGACTCGGTCAGGCCGGGCACCCGTTCCTCGATCGAGTTGCCGGGCCAGCCGCCGATCCGGGCGATCGGCATGTTCCCCGAGACGACCTTGAAGCGCGCCCGGATCCGCAGGTAGCAGCCGGGCAGGATCGGCGTCTGGCCGGTGAAGCGGACGCGCTGGGTCGCGTCGGTCTTCAGGATTTCGAGGCAGGTGCCGAAATCCGCATCGCCCGGCACCAGCGCCGCCGTTGCGGCCCCGTCCCACACCGCTTCCGCGGGTGTGCCTTCGCCCTTGCTCCAGACGGTCAGACCCTCGGCAAAGGCCGGGGGCATCAGCACCAGTCCGTCGGTGATCGCCTTGTTCATCGTTGACCCCTTGATCAGGCCGGACCAGGCGCAACCCCGCCGCGTGACACGGGACAGGATGTCCGGGTCTCGGCGGATGGCGGTGGGCCTTTGGTGGCCCGACCGCGAGGCAGGGTAGGAATCTCGCGTTAACCGAATGTAAGCCGGGCGTTCGCACCCCACATCCGCGTGATAGGACCTGTGGTTTCCCTCAGGAAACCGACGGTTGTCTTGAGCCGGACGCGGCGTTGCGCTTTAGTGCGCCCATGGAGGAGCGACCCGGACATCTCAGCCGCCGGAGACTGCTCGCTGGCCTTGCGGC
>JAUHZL010000438.1 GCA_030425945.1 Alphaproteobacteria bacterium
GATCTGGCTTTCCTTCTCGATGTACGTGTCCGAGCGCGGGACATAGGCCTCGGGCTGGTAATAGTCGTAGTAGCTGACGAAGTACTCGACGGCGTTGTCCGGGAAGAAGCCCTTGAACTCGCCATAGAGCTGGGCCGCCAGCGTCTTGTTGGGCGCGAGGATGATCGCCGGGCGCTGCGTCTCCTCGATCACCTTCGCCATCGTGAAGGTCTTGCCGGTGCCGGTCGCGCCCAGAAGCACCTGGTTGCGCTCGCCGGACAGGACGCCCTCGGACAGCTCCGTGATGGCGGTCGGCTGGTCCCCGGCGGGCTTGAACTCGGTCTGCATCCGGAACCGCCTGCCGCCCTCCAGCTTGGGACGCGCGCGCACGTCCTCGGCCATGGCATGCAGCTTGGGCAGCTTGTCGGTGGAATTGTTGTACATCGGCGGGCACCTCTGGCGGCCAAAGTGCACCGCCGGGCGGGACAGTCAACCGGCGCTCCTGACAGCGGCCTGTCAGCAGCAGGCGTCAGGCCGGCGGAGACGACCGGTCGATGTGCCTGCCGCCCCAACGGCACATTTCGTCGAGCAGCGGCCCCAGGGTCTGTCCGTACTCGGTCAGGCTGTAGTCCACGCGCGGCGGCTTCGTCCCGTGGTCGTGGCGCAGGACGAGTCCGTCGGCTTCGAGCTCGCGCAACTGCCGGATCAGGACCTTCTCCGATATCCAGGGCATGTGCCGCTTGAGTTCCGAAAGGCGATACGTCCCTTGCCGCAGGCGGTAGAGAAGCCCCGGCGTCCACTTTCCGCCCATCACGGAAACGGCGGTCTGGACCGGACAGGCGGGCATCGTCACCTCCGTGGATACTGACAACTTTGTCAGTAATTGCCGGGAATCTCCGCATCGCCAATCCTGTTTCGGCAACCGGAACGGAGGACGCCATGGAGTTTGACGGCAAGATCGCGCTGGTCACAGGTGCCGGCAGGGAGAGCGGCCTCGGCTTTGCCACGGCCCGGCGACTGGCGGCGGAGGGCGCGACGGTCCTGCTGACAGCGCGCGACGGGGCGGCGGCGCAGGCGTTGGCGGCGCGGCTCGGGGAGCGCGTGACCGGGCATGCCCTCGATGTGACCGATTTCGAAGCGGGCGCGGCCCTCGCGGACGAGGTCAAGGCGCGGTTCGGAAGGCTCGACATCCTGGTCAACAATGCCGCGCTGACCTCGGTCTGGGGGGAGACCGCCGCGACGGCGGACATGACCGCGGCCCGGGCGGCGCTCGAGGTCATCCTGCTGGGAAGCTGGTCCGTGACACAGGCCTTCCTTCCGCTGCTGCGGCAGAGCGGGTCCCCGCGGGTCGTGATGGTGTCGTCCGGGGCGGGCAGCCACAACGACCCGGCGTTCGGGCTGACGACAGCAAATGCGATGGGGCCAAGCTATGCCGTGGCGAAGGCGGCCCTGAATGCGCTGACCGTGCGCCTTGCCCTGGAAGAAACCGGTCCGATCCGCATCAACGCGGTCTGCCCCGGCTTCACCGCGACCTTCCCGGGCGGGGCAGAGATGGGCGCGCGGCCGGTCGAGGACGGGGTCGACAGCATCCTCTGGGCGGCGCGCCTGGGGAACGACGGTCCGACGGGTCAGCTCTTCCGCGACGGGTCCCCGCTGCCGTGGTGAGGGCGTGGCCGCCATGACGCGCCGCTGACAACCTAGGCGCGAAATCCTGCTTGCGGGATACACATCGAAAGCGTAGCGTATCCATGCAAGCAGCACAAAGGTTGCCAGCCGGTCCCGAACCACCCACCCCACCCCTCGCTCCCTCGGGTTCGGTTGGCAACTGCGCTTGCAATCCCTCTCAGGACAACTTGACCCCTTGAAACATCGTCGCGCCTGCGTTTCATGCAGGCAAGACGTTCAGGAGGACCCCGATGCGCGCACGGATCTACCAGCCCGCCAAGACAGCCATGCAGTCCGGCACGGCCAAGACACGCCAATGGGTTCTGGACTACACGCCGAGCAGCGCGCGGGCCGTGGACCCGCTGATGGGCTGGACCTCGTCCTCAGACACCCAGAGCCAGGTGCGCCTGCGGTTCGACAGCAAGGACGCCGCGATCGATTATGCCAAGGCGCACGGGATCGACGCCGTGGTGACCGAGCCGAAACCGCGCAAGCCGAACCTGCGCGCGCGCGGCTATGGCGAGAATTTCGCGACCGACCGGCGCGGGGCCTGGACGCACTAGGTCGTGGACTCATTAGCCTTGATCCAGATCCGCGTTGAAGCGAGGTGGAGGGCGGCAAGGAAGTTCGTTGCGGTCTTGAAGTAGCGCGTGGCGATGCCACGGAAGTGTTTCAGCCGGTTGAAGAACCGTTCGATCCTGTTGCGCTCGCGGTAGAGGCTCCGGTCAACACTGCGCACGACCCTGACGT
>JAUHZL010000439.1 GCA_030425945.1 Alphaproteobacteria bacterium
GTCCGAGGCGCTGCCCGGCTCGCTCGGGGCGTTCAACATGACGCCCGAGGCCGGCGCCCTCTACCAGACCTGCGACCTGATGCTGGTGGTCGGCTCGCGCCTGCGCGGCAACGAGACCCGCAACAACCGCCTGCCGCTGCCGCGCCCGCTGATGCAGATCGACGCCGATCCCGCGCAGGGGGGCCGCAATTACCCGGTCGATGTCTTCGCCCACGGTGATGCCGCCGACACGCTGCGCCGCCTGCTCGACCGCTTGCCCGCGCGGCTTGACGTCGATCCCGACCTCGGCTTCGACATCTCCCGCGCCCGCGCCCAGTCCGAAGGCGCGATGCGCGACCGGCTCGGACCCTATGCGGTGGTGGCCGACGCGCTGTCCGAGCGGGTCGCCCGCCACGGCGGCCCGTGGGTGCGGGACGTCACGATCTCGAACTCGACCTTCGGCAACCGCTATGTCCAGCTCAGCGACCCGAAACAGGGCGTCCACGCCCTCGGCGGCGGGATCGGGCAGGGGATCGCCATGGGGATCGGCGCGGCGCTCGCGGGTGCCCCGAAGAAGGCGGTCACGCTGCTGGGCGACGGTGGCGCGATGCTGGGCCTTGCCGAGATGATCACCGCCGTCGACGAGGGCGCGCCGCTGGTCTACGTGCTGATGAACGATCAGGCCTATGGCGTGATCCAGAACATCCAGGACGCGCAATACGACAGCCGCCGCCACTACTCGAAGCTGGCGGTGCCCGACTTCGCCGCCTTCTGCGGTTCGATCGCCATGCCCCACACCCGTGTTGCGGATGTCGAGGCGTTCGGGGCCGCCCTCGACGCCGCGCTCGACCGGGACGGCCCCTGCCTGATCGAGGTGGACATGGTCGCCATCGGTCCCTTCGCCGAAGCCTTTGCCGGTCCGCCCGCCGGGGCCGCCGGCAAGACGGAGTGAACGGCATGCGGCTCGGGCTGATCGGCTACGGCACCATCGCTCAGACCCTGCTCGACACGATGCAGGCGACCGGCACCCGGGCCGACGCCCTGATCGTGCTCGTCCGCGCGGGGACCGAGGCGCGCGTGCCTGCCGGTCACCCCGCCGCGGACGCGGTCCATGTCGTGACCGATGCCGCGGGGCTTCTGACCCACGCGCCCGGCCTCGTGGTGGAATGCGCCGGGCACGGGGCGGTCAGCGCCCATGTCCCGCCGCTGCTGGAGGCCGGGACCGATGTCGTCGTGGTCTCGGTCGGCGCGCTGGCGGATGCCGCGCTGCATGACCGCCTGACCGGGGCCGCCACGCGCGGGGGTGCCCGGCTGATCCTGCCGCCGGGCGCGGTGGGCGGCGTCGATATCCTCGCGGCGCTCGGCCTCGGCGGGGACCTGGCCGTCACCTATCGCGGCACCAAGCCGCCCGGGGCCTGGGCCGGCACGCCCGCCGAGGAGGTCTGCGACCTCGCCGCCCTGACCGGCCCTGCGACGATCTTCACCGGCACCGCGCGCGAGGCCGCCACCGCCTACCCGAAGAACGCCAATGTCGCCGCCACGCTGGCCCTCGCCGGGGCCGGGTTCGAGGCGACCCAGGTCGAGCTGGTGGCCGACCCAGCCGCGCCCGGCAACCTGCACGCCTTCGAGGCCGTCTCGCCCCTCGGGCGGGTCACGGTGTCGATCGAGAACACCCCCTCCGGCAACGCCCGCACCTCGATGACCACGATCTACTCGGTGCTGCGCGCGATCCGGACCCATGCCGGACCCACGGTGATCTGATGCCCTTTCCCGACCTCCCCGACCTCGTCCTGCCCGATGGCCGTCTCTATGTCGGCGGCGTCTGGGAGACCGGCACCGGGGCCGAGATCACCTCGGTCTTTCCCGCCGACGGGCGGGTGAACCTGACCCTGCGCGGCGCGTCCGTGGCGGACGGCGAACGCGCCATCGCCCGCGCGCAGGCGGCGCAGGCCGATCCGGCGTGGCGCGGGCTGAAGCCGCACGAACGCGCGCGCCATCTCGCCCGCATCGCGGACGGGATCGAGGCCAACCTCGACCGGATTTCGCAGATCCAGAGCCGGGACACCGGCAAGACCCTGACCGAGACCCGCGCGCTGGCGATGTCGGCGGTGGGGACCTTCCGCTACTATGCGGCCGTGTGCGAGACCGCAGACGAGACGCTGACGACCCAGCGCGGCACCGCGCTGACCCTGTCGGTGCATGAACCGCTGGGTCTCGTCGCGGCGATCACGCCCTGGAACTCGCCCATCGCCTCGGACGCGCAGAAGGTGGCGCCCGCGCTGGCGGCGGGCAACGCGGTCCTGCTGAAACCCGCCTCGTGGTCGCCGCTGACCGCGCTGGAACTGGCCCGGATCGTCGACGAGAGCGGCCTGCCGAAGGGCCTGTTCTCGGTGCTTCCGGGG
>JAUHZL010000047.1 GCA_030425945.1 Alphaproteobacteria bacterium
CACCGATGATCATGATGCTCTTGATGTCGGTGCGCTTGGGCATCGGGGGCTCCCTCGGTCAGGTCACGGCTCGCAAATTGCCCGCGTTATAGACAGGTGCCCCACGGGCGCAAGGCCAATGCACCGCCCCCGCGCGCGGCTGGACCGCCCGGCCGGGCCATGCCATAGGCCGGGCGCACCCGGACGAAAGAGGGCCTTCGCATGGCATGGCTGTATCTGGTCTTCGCGATCCTGAGCGAGGTCGTCGGCACGACGGCCCTGAAATACTCGGACGGCTTCACCCGAATCGGACCCTCCGCGGTGACGCTGGTGGCCTACGCGCTGTCCTTCGTCCTGCTGGCACAGGTATTGCGGGTGATCCCGGTCGGGGTCGCCTACGCGATCTGGTCGGGCGCGGGCGTCGCCCTGATCACCCTGATCGGCTGGACGGTGCTGGGCCAGAAGCTGGACGCGGTCGCGATGGGCGGGATCGGCCTGATCGTGGCGGGGGTCATCGTGCTGAACGTCTGGTCGGGGCACGGCTGAGGGCGGCCCGGCCGCCCCGGATCGGGACAACTCGACCGGTCCGGCAAGATTTGGCCGCGAAGACACCGCGAAAAGGCCCGGGTTGCAGGCGAGGGTTCGGGATCATTGCGATCCTGACCCGTGCGGAGTGCCCGATGCTGCTGACTGCCCTGCGATCCTTCCTGCGCCGCGACTCCGGGGCCGTGACCATCGACTGGGTGGTTCTGACCGCCGCGATCATGGGGCTGTCGCTGGCGATCGTCGGCGTCCTCTGGGACAGCCTGACCACCAATGTCGGCTTCCTGAATCGCACGATCGAGGAAAAGGCGATCTCGACCAGCTTCGAGTGACCGCCTCGGGCGAAAAAACTGTCAACTCAAGCTGACAGTTGATCTATGTCAACATAAACTGACAGCCTGACTGTCACACTGGGCCGAAACCAGAGGGAGTCGGCCCATGCGCATCGTTCTTATCCATCCGAACTACCACTCGGGCGGGGCGGAAATCGCCGGGAACTGGCCCCCGGCCTGGGCCGCCTACATCGCCGGCGCGCTCAAGACCGCGGGCTTCGACGACGTCCACTTCATCGACGCGATGACCAACGACCTGCCGGACGAGGTGATCGCCGAACGCCTGGCCGCGCTGCAACCCGATGTCGTCGGGACGACCGCGATCACGCCGTCGATCTACACCGCCGAACGCCTGCTGGAGATCGCGCGCGACACCGTCCCGAACGCCCTGCGGGTGCTGGGCGGCATCCACGCCACCTTCATGTACCAGCAGGTCCTGACCGAAGCGCCCTGGGTCGACGTGATCGTGCGCGGCGAAGGCGAGGAGATCATCGTCGACCTGATGCGCACGGTGGCCGAGGGCCGCTGGCCCGAGGACCGGCAGCAGGTCAAGGGCCTCGCCTTCCGGGACGGCGAGCGGATCGTGGCGACGCAGGCGGCGAGCACGGTCAAGGACCTCGACGGGATCACCCCCGACTGGTCGCTGCTGGAATGGGACAAGTACATCTACGTGCCGCTGGGCGTGAAGGTCGCGATCCCCAACATGGCCCGCGGTTGCCCATTCACCTGCTCGTTCTGCTCGCAGTGGAAGTTCTGGCGCGACTACCGGGTGCGCGATCCGATCAAGGTCGTGGACGAGATCGAGACGCTGGTGAACGATCACGGTGTCGGCTTCTTCATCCTCGCCGACGAGGAACCGACCATCAACCGGCGCAAGTTCATCCAGTTCTGCGAAGAGCTGATCGCGCGCGGCCTGCCCGAGAAGATCCAGTGGGGCATCAACACCCGCGTCACGGACATCATGCGCGACAAGGAGTTGCTGCCGCTCTACCGCAAGGCGGGGCTGGTCCATGTCAGCCTCGGGACCGAGGCGGCGGCGCAGCTGAAACTCGACCAGTTCAACAAGGAGACCAAGGTCGCCGACAACAAGGAGGCGATCCGCCTCCTGCGCGAGGCCGACATCTTCGTCGAGGCGCAGTTCATCGTGGGCCTCGACAACGAAACGCCCGAGACACTGGAAGAGACCTACCGCATGGCGTGGGACTGGCAGCCCGACCTCGCCAACTGGGCGATGTACACGCCCTGGCCCTTCACGCCGCTGTTCAAGGAGCTGGGCGACAAGGTCGAGATCTTCGACTTCTCGAAATACAACTTCGTCACGCCGATCATGGCCCCCGCCGCGATGACGCGGGGCGAGCTGCTCGACGGGGTGATGAAGAACTATCGCCGCTTCTACATGCAGAAGGCGCTGTTCCATTATCCGTGGCGCGGCACCGGCTACCGGCGGCGCTACCTGCTCGGCTGTCTCAAGGCCTTCCTCAAGGCAGGCGTGCAGCGCAAGTTCTACGATCTCGGCAAGGCGAACTACTGGGGGCCGCAGTCGAAGGACAAGGTCGAGTTCAACTTCGACCGCACCCGCACCATCGCGCAGGCCCAGATCGAGGACTGGGAGAGCACGCAGGACAAGGCCAGCGTCAAGCGCGCCCGCAAGGTCGCCCGCGACACCAGCTTCAAGATGCCGAACGGGGCCGAAGTCCGCGCCTGCGGCGGCGGCGATCAGCAGATGGAGGAGATCGACGCATGACCGCGCCCACCCGCCACCTGCTGTCGGGCACCCCGGTCGGCGCGCCCGGCCGGATCGGGCCGAATGCGCTGTTGCAACTCGCCGGCGTGCTGGACGAAACCGGCGGCAAGGCCCTGCGGGACCGGGTCTTCCTGGCAGGCGGGGTCGCGGGGTTGCCCGCGCCGGAGGGGATGATCCCCGAAGGCCCGGTCGCCGCCGTCCACAAGGCCCTGCGCACCGAGCTGGGCGAGGCGACGGCCCGGCCGCTGGCCCGCGCGGCCGGAGTCCGCACCGCCGACTACATCCTCGCCCGCCGCATCCCGAAACCGGCGCAGGTCGTCCTGCGGCTGCTGCCCGCGCGTCTGTCGGCCCGGATCCTCGCCAAGGCCATCGCGCGAAATGCCTGGACCTTTGCCGGGTCGGGGCGCTTTCGGGTCGTGGCGCAAAAACCGCTGGAGTTCGAACTGCTCGACAACCCCATGGTGCGGGGCGAGCGGTCCGAGACGCCCCTCTGCCAGTGGCACGAGGCGGTCTTCGAGACGCTGTTCCGCCGCCTCGCCTCGAAGCGCTACCGCTGCCGCGAAGTGGCCTGCGGGGCGCAGGGCGGCGGCGCCTGCCGTTTCGTGCTGACGCTGCTGCCGCGCTGAGCGGTCACTCGGCCGCCAGCCGCGCCCGCCCGGCGGAGGGGTAGACATAGTCCCGCGTCATCGGAACCCGGGCCATCGCGCGGGTCAGCTGGACCTGGAACACGACCTGCCGCCCGTGGCGGAAGGCGGCCTCGCTGGCCAGCAGGTAGTAGCGCCACATCCGGACGAACCGCGCATCATAGAGCGCCTCGGCCTTGTCCGCCTGCGCCATGAAGCGGTCGTACCAGGCGCGCAGCGTGTCGGCGTAATGGGTGTGGAGCACCTCCAGATCGGCGGGCAGCAGGTCCGCGCGCTCGACCGCGCCGGTGATCTCGGACAGCGCCGGGATATAGCCGCCCGGGAAGATGTGCCGGGTGATCCACGGGCTGGTCGGGCGCGGGCGCGCCAGACGTCCGATGGTATGGACGAGGGCGACCCCGTCCTCGGCCAGCAGCCGATGCAGGGTGGTGAAGTACTCGCGATAGTGCAGCGGGCCGACATGCTCGAACATGCCGACCGACACGATCCGGTCGAAGCGGTCCTCGACGTTGCGGTAATCGGTCAGCAGGATATCGACGCGGTCCTCCAGCCCGGCGGCCCGGACCCGGGCACGGGCGGTGGCGTGCTGCTCGGTGCTCAGCGTCACCCCGGTCACCTGCACGCCGTAGTCCTGCGCCAGCGTCAGGGCCAGTCCGCCCCAGCCGCAGCCGACATCGAGCACGCGCATCCCCGGCTCGAGGCAGAGTTTCGCGGCGATGTGGTGTTTCTTGGCGGCCTGCGCCTCCTCCAGGGTGCGGACGCCCGGTCCCCAGTAGGCGCAGGAGTATTGCCGGTCCGCGTCGAGGAAGAGATCGTAGAGGTCCCCCGACAGGTCGTAGTGGTGCGCCACATTGCGCTGGGCGCGGCCCACCGGGTTATGGGTGTCGAGGAACCGCAGCACCCGTTGCGCCCGTTCGATCAGCCGGAACCACCCGGTGCCGTAGGACGTGTTGGTGTTCACGGTCATCAGCCGGAAGAAGTCTTCCAGCGCGTCGTCCGCGATCTCCAGCGTGCCGTCCATGTAGGCCTCGCCGAGCGCCAGTTCCGGGTCGCGGACCAGCCGGCCGGGCAGGGCCGGGTCCTTCAGGATCAGGCCGACCTGCGGCGCGCCGCCGTCGCCGTGGCGCAGCACCGTTCCGTCGGGCAGGGTCAGGGTCAGGGTTCCGGTCTTCACGACGGCCCCGACCAGATCGTCGAGCAGTCTCGTCCACATGGTGCATCCCCTCGCGGTTGCACCGGTGCCGGTGTGCGTCTCACGCCGCGGTTCGCGACCCCGGACGCGGCCCGGTGCGGCAAACAACGCCGGGCAGAGTGTCGCATCCGGGCCCGCTTGTCCAGTTTCGCGGCGATCCGGGGCCCTCGGCTTGACTTCCGGTCCCGGCCCATGTGTATCGGCGCGGACCCTTTCCCCGAGCCGAAGGCCCGCGCCATGAACGCCTACCGCAGCCACACCTGTGCCGAACTGAACGCCGCCCATGTGGGCCAGACCGCGCGTCTGGCAGGCTGGGTGCATCGGGTCCGCGACCACGGCGGGGTGCTGTTCATCGACCTGCGCGACCATTACGGGATCACGCAGGTGATCTGCGATCCCGACAGCCCGGTGTTCGGCGCGCTGGAAAAGGTGCGCAGCGAGTGGTGCATCCGCATCGACGGGGACGTGAAGGCGCGCGACCCGAGCCTCGTGAACCCGAAGATCCCGACCGGCGAGATCGAGGTCTTCGCCCGCGGCTTCGAGGTGCTGGGCGCGGCCGAGGAACTGCCGCTGCAGGTGTTCGGCGAGCCCGACTTCCCCGAGGAGACGCGCCTGAAGTACCGCTTCCTCGACCTGCGCCGCGAGACGCTGCATTCGAACATCATGCTGCGTTCGGCCGTGGTGCAGGACCTGCGCCAGCGCATGTGGGGCAAGGGCTTCACCGAGTTCCAGACCCCGATCATCACCGCCTCGAGCCCGGAGGGCGCGCGCGACTTCCTCGTGCCGTCGCGCCTGCACCCCGGCAAGTTCTACGCGCTGCCGCAGGCCCCGCAGCAGTTCAAGCAGATGATCATGGTCGCGGGCTTCGACCGGTATTTCCAGATCGCGCCCTGCTTCCGCGACGAGGATCCGCGCGCCGACCGCTCGCCCACCGACTTCTACCAGCTCGATGTCGAGATGAGCTTCGTCGAGCAGGAAGACGTCTTCGCCACCGTCGAACCGGTGATCCTCGACTGTTTCGAGCGGTTCGGCGGCACGCGCACCGTCAACCGCGAGGTGCCGCGCATCAGCTACCGCGATGCCGCGCTCTGGTATGGCACCGACAAGCCCGACCTGCGCAACCCGATCAGGATGCAGGTCGTGTCCGAGCATTTCCGCGACAGCGGCTTCGCCATCTTCGCCAGGCTGCTCGAACAGGAGGGCACCGAGGTCCGCGCGATCCCGGCCCCCACCGGCGGCAGCCGCAAGTTCTGCGACCGGATGAACAAGTTCGCGCAGGAACAGGGCCTGCCCGGCATGGGCTACATCTTCTGGCGCGAGGCCGATGGCGAGATGGAAGCCGCGGGCCCGCTGGCCAAGAACATCGGCCCCGAGCGCACCGAGGCGATCCGCCAGCAGCTCGGCCTCGGCGTGGGTGACGCGGCCTTCTTCCTCGGCGGCAAGCCCTCGGCCTTCGAGGCGGTCGCGGGCCGCGCCCGCACCGTGATCGGCGAGGAACTCGGCCTGACGCAGAAGGACCGGTTTGAATTCTGCTGGATCGTCGATTTCCCGATGTACGAGCGCGACGACGAGGGCAAGATCGACTTCTCGCACAACCCGTTCTCGATGCCGCAGGGGGGCATGGCGGCCTTCGACAAGGCGCCGGAGGACATCCTCGGCTACCAGTACGACCTCGCCTGCAACGGCTACGAACTGGTCTCGGGTGCGATCCGGAACCACAAGCCCGAGATCATGGTCAAGGCGTTCGAACTGGCGGGCTACCCGGCCTCCGAGGTCGAGAAGCGCTTCGGCGGCATGCTGAACGCCTTCAAGTACGGCGCCCCGCCCCACGGCGGCTGCGCGGCGGGCATCGACCGGATGGTGATGCTGCTGGCGGACGAGGCGAACATCCGCGAGGTCATCATGTTCCCGATGACCCAGCGCGCCGAGGACCTGCTGCTGGGCGCGCCGTCGGAGCCGACCAACGAACAGTTGCGCGAGCTTGGCCTGCGGGTGCTCCCGCGCGAGGACTGAGCGGATCGTTTCCCGTCCGGACCCGGTCCGGGCGCTGACGGCTTCGTGTTTCCAGCATGCCCCCGCCGCTTTGCGAAAGCGCGGGGGCTTCGCTATCTTTGGGCCGTAGTCACCAGGTCCCGCGATGCCCGCCGATCCCCTCACGCTTGCCATCCGCTTCGGCTACGGGCTGTCGCCGCTCCATCCGCCGCCCGCCGATGCGGACGCGCTGATGGCGGCGCTGAACGGGCCGGACCGGATCGCCCGGCAATACCGCCAGCCGCCGAGCCCGCTGGCCCTGTCGCGCGTGGCGGTGCAGTTGCAGGCCAAGCGCGCGATGAACCGGGACGAGACCGAGGCCAACCGCCGCGCCCTGCGCGCCGCGAACCGGCAACTGGCCGAGGACTATGACGATGCCCGCCGCGCCCTGATGGCCCGCGCCGCGCTGTCGCCCGACCCGTTCCGCGAGCGTCTGGCGGCGTTCTGGACCGACCATTTCACGGTTCACCTGCCCGGCGGGCGCTGGCGCTCGGTCGTGCCCGCCTATGTCGAAAGCGCGATCCGCCCCTTCGTCGCGGGTCGCTTCGCCGGCATGCTGCGCGCGGTGGTCACCCATCCCGCGATGCTGGTCTACCTCGACCAGTTCCAGTCGGTCGGGCCGCAGTCACGCACCGGGCGGCAGAGCGGGCGCGGCCTGAACGAGAACCTCGCCCGTGAACTGATGGAGCTGCACACGCTCGGTGTGGACGGCGGGTATACGCAGGACGACGTCCGCGAACTGGCCGAGTTGCTGACCGGCCTGTCGATCTCGGACGAGGGCTTCGCCTTCAAGCCGCAACTGGCCGAGCCGGGACCGGAGGTGGTGCTGGGCCGGCGCTACGGCGGGGCCGAGCCTGCCCGCCTCGACGAGGTGCTGGCGGCGGTCGACGACCTCGCGCGGCACCCGGCTACCGCGGCGCACCTCGCGCGCAAGCTGGCGGTGCATTTCGTGTCGGACACGCCCGATCCCGATCTCGTCGCGGCGCTCGCGGCCCGCTGGCGCGAGACCGACGGCGATCTTGCCGCCGTGGCCGAGCGGCTGGTCACCCATCCTGCCAGTGCCGCGCCCCTCGGGGCCAAGGCCAAGCGCCCGCAGGAGTTCCTGCTGTCGGCCCTGCGCGCCCTCGGGCCGGTGCCGCGCGCCCTGACCGGGATGGGCCGCCGGACCCTCGACGGAGTGTTCTCGACGCCGCTTCGGGCGATGGGGCAGGCCTGGCCGGAAGCGCCGGGTCCCGATGGCTGGCCCGAGGAGGCCGGCTCCTGGATCACGCCGCAGGGGCTGGCGGCCCGGATCACCTGGGCGATGGCCGCGCCGCGCGTGGTGCGGCCCGACCTGCCCGATCCGCGCGACTTCGTCGAGACCGCGCTGGGCCCGCTGGCCGGACGCGAAACCCGCTTTGCCGCGCGCGCCGCCGAAACCGGCTGGGAGGGGGTGGGCCTCGTGCTCGCCTCGCCCGAGTTCAACCGCCGCTGAGGGAGAGACCATGCAACCGACGCGCCGGACGATGCTGAAGGGGCTGGGGGCCATCGGCTGCTCGCTGGCCGCGCATCCGCTGACGACGACGATGACCTTCGCCGCGGCGCCGGGCGAGAACCGGCTGGTGGTGCTGATCCTGCGCGGCGCGATGGACGGGATCGGCACGCTGCAGCCGGTGGCGGACCCGGCCTATGCGCGCCTGCGCCCCGAGCTGTCGCGCGCCTCGCCCGGGGCCGACCTGACGCAGGGCTTCGCGCTGCACCCGCGCCTCGACCCGCTGCGCCCGCTCTGGGCGGCGGGCGAGCTGGCGTTCGTGCCCGCCGTCTCGACCCCCTACCGCGACCAGCGCAGCCATTTCGACGGGCAGGACATGCTGGAGGCGGGCACGGGCCGCGACGTGCCGGTGGGCGCGGTGCGCGGCGGCTGGCTGAACCGGATGCTGGGCGTGGTGCCCGGCGTGACCGCCGAGACCGCCTTTGCCATCGGCCGCGACACGCCGCTGATCCTGACCGGGGATCAGCCGATATCGAGCTGGTCGCCCGCGACGCGGCTCGACCTGTCGCCGCAGGCCCGGCTGCTGCTGGAGCGGCTCTACGAGGCCGATCCGCTGTTCCATGCCGCCGCCTTCGAGGCGCTGGAGCTGGCCGAAAGCCTCGGCCGGTCCGAGGAGGTGGACAGTTTCGGCGAGATGATGCGGATGACCCGCGACGCGCAGGCCGAGGAGCGGGCCGCCGAAGGCGCGCGCGCGCTGGCGAGCTTCGCCGCCGCCCGCCTGCGCGAGGAGACGCGCATCGCCAGCTTCTCGCTGACCGGGTGGGACACGCACCGCGGCCAGCGCAGCGCGCTCGACCAGGCCTTGCGGCGGCTGTCGGACTCGATCCTGACCCTGCGCGACGAGCTGGGACCGCTCTGGGGCAAGACGGCCGTTCTCGCCGTCACCGAGTTCGGGCGCACGGCGGCCGAGAACGGCACCGGCGGCACCGACCACGGCACCGGCGGGCTGATGCTGCTGGTGGGCGGCGCGGTGCGGGGCGGGCGGCTCTTCGGCGGCTGGCCCGGGCTGGACGAGAGCGCGCTCTACGACCGGCGCGACCTGATGCCGCTCGACGACGTGCGGCGCTACGCAGCCTGGGTGCTGCGCGGCCTCTACGGGATCGAGGCGGGCACGCTCGGCTCGGTCGTGTTTCCGGGGCTCGACCTCGGCGACGATCCGGGCGTGCTGGTCTGATCCTCAGTCCGAGGCGACCGCGGTGACGGCGGTGCGGGCGGTGGCTCCGCTCTGGAAGCCGATGAAACCCAGTCCCAGCCCCAGCAGGGTCGCCGAGAGCAGGAGGAACGTCGCGCCCGAGCCGCCGCTGGCAGAGCGGCGCGCGGGCTTGGCAGCGCGTTTGGCCATGTGTTCTGGTCGTCCTTTGGCAGCGCCCCCTCCCCATCGGGGGCCGATGTCCCGGGTATGCCGCGCAAAGGCGGCGGAATTCGGGAGGGGCGCGGGTGGTTTTCGGGCGTCGCGCGGGCACTGCGGCCCGGATGCGGCGATTGCCCCGGCGCGCTGGCGGTTCTAGTCTGGCGTGCAAGGAGTTGACGCCATGACAGAGCCCCGCCCGCTCGGGTCCCCGGTCCCGAACTGGACCCCGCCGCCCCGGCCGTCCCGCACGCCGATGACGGGGCGCACCGTCACGCTGGAACCGCTCGAGGCCGAGCGCCACGCGGCCGAGCTGTTCCGCGCGAATGTCGAGAGCGACGCGATCTGGGATTACCTGCCCTACGGGCCGTTCCACTCGGCGGCGACCTATCACAAGTGGGTCCGCTCGGTGACCGAGGGCGCCGACGATCCGCTGTTCTTCGCCTTCCGCGAGCATGGCACGGGGCGCGCGCTGGGCGTGGCAAGCTACCTGCGCATCACGCCGGAGGCGGGCAGCATCGAGGTCGGCCACATCAACTTCTCCCCCGCGCTGCAGGGCACGGTCGCCGCGACCGAGGGGCTGTACCTGATGGCGGACTGGGCCTTCCGCGCCGGGTACCGCCGGTTCGAATGGAAATGCGACGCGCTGAACCTGCCGTCGCGGCGAGCGGCGCAGCGGCTCGGGTTCTCCTACGAGGGGGTGTTCCGGCAGGCCGCTGTGGTCAAGGGGCGTAACCGCGACACGGCGTGGTTCGCGATGATCGACCGCGAGTGGCCCGCGCTGAAATCGGCCTATGCCGCGTGGCTGCGTCCGGCCAATTTCGATGCGGCAGGCCGGCAGATCGAACGTCTGTCGGACATGACCCGCCTCGTGCTGCATTCCCGGGACCCGGCGATTTCCCTCTGACGGCACCGCTCAGACGGCTGCGCGCCCGAGATGGGTCAGGCGCGCGCTGAGCAGCGGGGCCAGGTCGCCCGGCGCCCGCTCGCCGTCGCGGCCCAGCCGCGCGGCGATCTCGGCCAGCGGCCCATCCTCGGCGGCGCGGGCGACACCGCGCAGGAATTGCCCGACATAACCCGGGGCGCTGTCGCCCGGCGCGCTGAGCAGCGCCTGCGCCCGCATCAGGTCGTCGCGCAGCGCCAGCGGGTCGGGGTGCACCCGCACGTCGGGCAGGCCGACCGGGCCCTGCGGCCGCATGGTGTCGGGCAGGGCCTGAAGGATCGCCTGCTGGAACCCGGCGAGGTGGCGCAGCGGCTTGGCAAGGAACCCCTGCGCGCCCGCGTCGCGCGCGGCGGCCTCGCGCTCGGGATCGCCGCTGAGGGCGAGGAGGGCGGGAACCCGCGGCACGCCGCGCGCCAGTTGGCGGATCAGGTCGGTGCCGTCGCCGTCGGGCAGGCCCAGGTCGACGATCACGACGTGGGGCAGGCCCGCGGCCAGGTGCCGGTGCGCCGCGGCCAGCGAGTCGGCCCGGCGCAGCCGCGCGCCGCTGCGCTGGCAGAGCAGGCGCAGGGCTTCCGAGGCGAAGCGGCTGTCCTCGACCAGCAGCAGGCGCAGCCCCAGCAGCGGGCGCACCGGGTCGAGGCGTTTCGGCAGGCTCGGCGGCAGGGGCAGGGCGAAGGGGGCGGGGTCGGTCATGGCAGTCTCCGTTCTGGCGGGCGCATCCTGCCGCCGATCCTGAGGACCGCGTGGTGAAGGGCGGGTTAACGCCGCAGGCCCTGCCCCTTGTCGCGGGGCGGGGCGCGGACCATAACCGGGAAAACCATTTCCGGAGGACACCATGATCGGACGCCTGAACCACGTCGCCATTGCCGTGCCCGACCTCGAGGCCGCTGCCGCGCAGTACCGCGACACGCTCGGCGCCAAGGTCAACCCGCCGCAGGACGAGCCGGATCACGGCGTCACGGTGGTCTTCATCGAACTGCCGAACACCAAGATCGAGTTGCTGTACCCGCTGGGGGACGAGTCGCCGATCAAGGGCTTCCTCGAGAAGAACCCCTCGGGCGGCATCCACCACATCTGCTACGAGGTCGAGGACATCCTCGCCGCCCGCGACCAGCTGCGCGCCGCCGGGGCCCGCGTTCTGGGCAGCGGCGAGCCGAAGATCGGCGCGCATGGCAAGCCCGTGCTGTTCCTCCACCCGAAGGATTTCACCGGCACCCTCGTCGAACTGGAACAGGTGTAAGCGCGATGCAGGTCACTTCGGCGCTCGTCCTCTTTGCCGTCATCTGGTTCATGGTGCTGTTCATCGCCCTGCCGATCGGTCTGCGCACGCAGGGCGACGAGGGCGAGCGGCTGCTCGGCACCTCCGGCGGCTCGCCCGCGCATCTCGATCTCAAGCGCAAGCTGCTCTGGGTCACCGGCATT
>JAUHZL010000440.1 GCA_030425945.1 Alphaproteobacteria bacterium
TATTCCTACTCCGTGGTGCGCGGCTGCGACCGCATCGTGCCGGTGGACATCTACGTGCCCGGCTGCCCGCCCACGGCGGAGGCGCTGCTCTACGGCATCCTCCAGTTGCAGCGGAAGATCCGCCGCACCGGCACCATCACCCGCTGAGGAGACCGTCATGCCCGAGGCCCTGGAAGACGTCGCCGCCCGGATCGAGCTGCGCCAGTCCGACGCCCTGATCGGCTGGGAGATCGCGAACGGCGAGCTGACCGTCGGCGTGAACGCCAATGCCATCACCGGCATGGTCGAGTTCCTGAAGATCGACCCGACCTGCCGCTTCTCGACGCTGGTGGACATCACCGCCATCGACTGGCCGGAGCGCCCGCAGCGCTTCGACGTGGTCTACCACTTCCTCTCGATGCACCAGAACCAGCGCATCCGGCTGAAGGTGCCGCTGCGCGAGACCGAGATCCTGCCGTCGATCACCGCGATCCACCCGAGCGCCAACTGGTTCGAGCGCGAGGTGTTCGACATGTTCGGCATCCTGTTCTCGGGCCACCCGGACCTGCGCCGCATCCTGACCGACTACGGCTTCCGCGGCTATCCGCTGCGCAAGGACTTCCCGACCACGGGCTATACCGAGGTGCGCTACGACGAGGCGCAGAAGCGCGTCGTCTACGAGCCGGTGAGCCTTGTGCAGGAATACCGCCAGTTCGACTTCATGTCCCCGTGGGAGGGTGCCGACTACATCCTGCCCGGCGACGAGAAGACCGCCTGAGGCACGCGACGTGGAGCGGGAGCCTGTCCATCTGATCGGCCTTGGGGCCACCAAGTCGGGAACCTCCTGGCTCTGGCAGCACCTGTTCGATCACCCCGAGTGTCACCTGCGCACGATCAAGGAGTACAACTACTTCTTCCTGCGCGGCGACACCGACTACGAGGTGGCCACCCGCGAAACCCGCGCCGCGATCGCGGCCCAGCAGGCGCGCCTCGCCGCGCTGCCGGAGGCCGAGCGCGCCTTTGCCGAGGCCCGGCGGGCCGACCTCGAAGGCTGGCTGGCGCTCTTGGAGACCGGGCGCGTGACCGACGCCGACTACCGCGCCTTCCTGCGCGACGGGGCACCGGCGGGGACCCGGCTGACCGCCGACATCACGCCGGCCTACGCGCTGCTCGGGCGCAACAAGCTGGGGCAGATGACCCGCTGTGCCGGTGACGTGCGCTTCGTCTACCTGATGCGCGAGCCCGTCGCCCGGCTCTGGAGCCACGTCCGCATGGCCGCGCCCAACGTGCAGGCCCCGGGCGAAAGCCTCGCCGCCGCCGCCGAGCGCCTGCTCGCCGACGTGATCGCCGGGGCGGAGCACGCCGAAGCGCGCTGGATCGCCGAGCGCGGGGCCTATGCCGCCCATCTCGCGCGCTTCCGCGAGCATCTCGCGGGGGCGACGCTCCTGGTGATGTTCACCGAGGACCTGCTGACGCCCGAGGGCGCCGCGCGCCTCGACCGCTTCCTCGGGCTGACGCCCGATCCCGCCCCGGCCCTGGGGCAGAAGATCCATGCGGGCCTGCCGCTCGACCTGCCCGAAGGGCTGGCCGCGCGCGCCCGCGACTGGCTGCGCCCGCAGTATGATGCCGCCCGCCGCTTCGGCGCCCTGCCCCCGGCGTGGCAAGAGACACAGGAGAGGGCTTTCGCATGATGGACGGCACCGGCTTCGACGACGTGCTCACCGGCGAGCAGAAAATCCGGAACTTCAACATCAACTTCGGCCCCCAGCACCCGGCGGCGCACGGCGTGCTGCGCCTCGTGCTGGAGCTTGACGGCGAGATCGTCGAGCGCTGCGACCCGCATATCGGGCTGCTGCACCGGGGCACCGAGAAGCTGATGGAGACCCGGACCTATCTCCAGAACCTGCCCTATTTCGACCGGCTCGACTACGTGGCGCCGATGAACCAGGAGCACGCCTGGTGCCTCGCCATCGAGAAGCTGACCGGGGTCGAGGTGCCGCGCCGCGCCTCGCTGATCCGCGTGCTCTACTCCGAGATCGGGCGCGTGCTGAACCACCTCCTCAACGTCACCACGCAGGCGATGGACGTGGGCGCCCTGACCCCGCCGCTCTGGGGCTTCGAGGAGCGCGAGAAGCTGATGATCTTCTACGAGCGGGCCTGCGGCGCGCGCCTGCACGCGGCCTATTTCCGGCCCGGCGGCGTGCACCAGGACCTGCCGCCCGCGCTGCTCGACGACATCGAGGCATGGTGCGACCCGTTCCTGAAGGTGCTCGACGACATCGACGGCCTGCTGACCGAGAACCGCATCTTCAAGCAGCGCAACGCGCTGATCGGCGTGATCTCGCAGCAGGAGGCGCTCGACTGGGGCTTCTCCGGCGTGA
>JAUHZL010000048.1 GCA_030425945.1 Alphaproteobacteria bacterium
TATTCCAGCAGGCCGTCAGGATCGACGTGGGGCAGAAGGGCGGTCATCGGGTCTCTCTCCTCTCGGGTCGGGAGGGAGGTAGCCCCGGCAGGCCGCAAGATCAAAGGGGTTTCGACGGGAAACGGGGCCCGGGCCCCGCGCGGATCGGAAACGCGCGGCAGGCCGGGGAAACCGGCCCGGCGCGGGAGGCGCGCCGGACCGGCAGGATCCGGGGATCAGTTCTTCGCGCGGTCGACCATCTTGCCGGCGGTGATCCAGGGCATCATCTCGCGCAGCTTGGCGCCGACGGCCTCGATCTGGTGCGCGTCGTTGTTGCGGCGGATCGCCTTGAACGACGGCTGGCCGACCGAGCATTCCTGCATCCAGTCGCGCACGAAGCGGCCCTGCTGGATGTCGTCGAGCACGGCCTTCATGCGGGCCTTGGTCTCGTCATACGGCAGGATGCGCGGACCCGAGACATACTCGCCGTACTCGGCGGTGTTCGAGATCGAGTAGTTCATGTTCGCGATGCCGCCTTCGTAGATCAGGTCCACGATCAGCTTCACCTCGTGCAGGCACTCGAAATAGGCCATCTCGGGGGCATAGCCCGCCTCGACCAGCGTCTCGAAGCCCATGCGGATCAGCTCGACGAGGCCGCCGCAGAGCACGGCCTGCTCGCCGAAGAGGTCGGTCTCGCACTCTTCCTTGAAGTTGGTCTCGATGATGCCCGAGCGGCCGCCGCCGATGGCCGAGCAGTAGCTCAGGCCAAGCTCCAGCGCCCGGCCGGTCGCGTCCTGGTGCACCGCCACGAGGCAAGGCACGCCGCCGCCCTTGGTGAATTCGCCGCGCACGGTGTGGCCCGGACCCTTCGGCGCCATCATGATGACGTCGACGCCCGGCTTCGGCTCGATCAGGCCGAAGTGCACGTTCAGCCCGTGCGCGAAGGCGATCGCGGCCCCTTCGCGCAGGTTGTCGTGGACGTACTTGCGATAGGTCTCGGCCTGCAGTTCGTCGGGCATGGTGAACATGATCAGGTCGCACCAGGCCGCCGCTTCGGCGATGCCCATGACCTGCAGGCCTTCGCCTTCGGCCTTCTTCGCCGAGGGCGAGCCCTCGCGCAGGGCGACGACGACGTGCTTTGCGCCCGAGTCGCGCAGGTTCAGCGCGTGGGCATGGCCCTGGCTGCCATAGCCGAGGATGGCGACCTTCTTGTCCTTGATCAGGTTGATGTCGCAATCGCGATCGTAATAGACGCGCATCGTGGCGCTCCCTTCCGTTTTCCGGTTTCTGTGTGGGCGGACCATGCGCCCATTCCGGCGAGAAAGCATTGCCGTTCTCGCGAATTTCGGGCAAATGGCGAAAAACTCATTCGTCAATCCACCGCACACCGGAACATTCATGCTCGACGACATCGACCGCCGCCTGCTGCGGCATCTGCAGGCCGAGCCGGACCTGTCGACCGCCGCGCTGTGCGAGCGCGCTGGCATCAGCGCCGCGGCCGCCTGGCGCCGCCTCGAGAAACTGACCGAGGCGGGCGTGCTGCTCGGCATCGAGACGGTGGTCGATGCGCGCGCGCTCGGCTGGGCGGTCGAGGTGTCGCTGCGGATCACCCTCGACAAGACCCGGCCCGATGCCTTCGACCGCTTCCTCGACGCGGCCCGCGCTGTGCGCGAGGTGACCGAGATCCAGACCTTCCTCGGGCGGGTCGACGTGCGCCTGAACGTGCTGGCGCGCGACATGGCCCATTACACCGAGGTCTATCGCACCCGCATCCTGACCCTGCCGCATCTCCAGGACATCGAACAGCTGATGCTGATCTCGACCATCAAGGACGGCGAGGGCCTGCCGCTGTGAGCCTCGACCTTGACGATACCGACCGCGCGCTGGTCCGGGCGCTCGCCCGCGACGCCCGGCAGAGCGCGGGGGCCCTCGGGCGCGCACTCGGCCTCAGCCAGCCCGCCGCCTGGCGCCGCATCCGGCGGCTCGAAGAGGCCGGCGTCCTCGCCCGCCGCCGCGTGCGCCTCGACCCGGCGAAGCTGGGCTTCGGCGTCACCGTCTTCCTCGGCGTCAAGCTCGCCACCAAGGGCCGCACCTCGGTCGCGGATTTCGAGCGCGCCGTCAGCGCCATCCCGGAGGTGCAGCTGGTCCAGCACGTGCTCGGGGCCTACGACTATCGCCTGCGGGTGGTGGCGCGCGACCTGTCGGACTTCGAACGCGTCCTGCGCCGCCGGATCATGACGCTGCCCGGCGTCGGCGAGCTGGAGGCCAACGTCCTGCTCAGCGAGGAGCGCCGCCCCGGCCCGTGGTGAGGTGACTGACCCTTCTTCTTGGCCGAAATACTCCCGCCGGAGGCCCCGGTCCCGCAGGGGCCGGGTCGCGGCGCGCCCGCGCCGCGCGCCCCCCCTCAGGCCGCGGCTTCGACCGCGGCGCAGATCTCGCCGACAACGGCTTCCATGACCGCGGCGTCTTCCGCCTCGGCCATCACGCGGATCAGCGGCTCGGTGCCCGACTTGCGGATCAGGAGCCGCCCCGAGCCGTTCAGCCGGGTCTCGCCCGCCGCGATCGCCGCGCGCACCGTGTCCGCCGACAGCGGATCGGCCCCGGCCTCGTAACGCACGTTGCGCAGAAGCTGCGGCAGCGGGTCGAAGACCGACAGCAGGGTCGAGGCGCGCTCGCCGCTGCGGATCATCTCGGCGAGGAACTGCAACCCCGCCAGCAGCCCATCCCCGGTGGTGGCGTAGTCGGTCATCACGATGTGGCCAGACTGCTCGCCGCCGAGGTTGTAGCCGCCCGCCCGCATCGCCTCGACCACGTAGCGGTCGCCGACGGCGGTGCGCGCGAGCGCGATGCCCTGCCCCGCGAGGTGCCGCTCCAGCCCGAGGTTCGACATCACGGTGGCAACCAGCGTCGCGCCCGACAGCCGTCCCGACCGCGCCCAGCCGCAGGCCAGGAGCGCCATCAACTGGTCGCCGTCGCCCACGCGTCCGGTCTCGTCGATCAGCATGATCCGGTCGGCGTCCCCGTCGAGGCAGATGCCGACGTCCGCGCCATGCGCGATCACCGCGCTCGCGCAGGCGGCGGTGTCGGTCGAGCCGCAGCCCTTGTTGATGTTGGTGCCGGTCGGCGCGATCCCCATCGGGATCACCTCGGCACCAAGTTCCCATAGCACTTCGGGCGCGGCCTTGTAGGCGGCGCCATGCGCGCAGTCGATCACGACCTTCAGCCCGTCCAGCGACAGGTCACTCGGAAAGGTGCCCTTGGCGCGCTCGACATAGCGCCCGACGCCGTCGTCGATGCGGCGCGCCCGGCCGATGTTCTCGGGCTTGGCGAGCGCGATCTCGCCGTCGAGGATCGCCTCGATCTCGGCCTCGGCCTCGTCGTTCAGCTTGAAGCCGTCCGGACCGAAGAACTTGATCCCGTTGTCGTGGTGCGGGTTGTGGCTGGCCGAGATCATCACGCCGACATCGGCGCGCATCGACTTCGTCAGCAGGCCCACGGCGGGGGTCGGGATCGGCCCCAGCAGCAGCACGTTCATGCCGGTCGAGGTGAACCCGGCGGTCAGCGCGTTCTCCAGCATGTAGCCCGACAGGCGGGTGTCCTTGCCGATCACCACGCGGTGGGTGTCCGAGCCGTCGCGGCGGAAGTAGCGCCCGGCGGCGGCCCCGAGCCGCAGCGCCATCTCGGCGGTCATCGGGTCGCTGTTGGCGCGGCCGCGCACCCCGTCGGTGCCGAATAGCTTGCGTGTCATCTCGTCTCCCGGTCGCCGTGGATCGGTCCGCCCGCCGCCTGCCACAGCGCAAAGGCCTGCGCGGTCTCGGCCACATCGTGGACACGCAGGATATGCACGCCCTCGGCGGCCGCACGCAAGGCCAGCGCGACCGAGCCGGGCATCCGGTCGGCAGGCTCCTGCGCATGGCCGATCACGCCGATGAAACGTTTGCGCGACACGCCCAGCAGCAGGGGCACGCCCAGCGCATGGAAGAGCGGCAGGTCGCGCAGCAGGGCGAGGTTGTGCGCCTGGGTCTTGCCGAACCCGATGCCGATGTCGGCCACGAGATCCTTGCGCGGCACCCCGGCGGCCCCGGCGCGCGCGAGGATCCCCTCCAGCGCGTCGTAGACGTCGAGGACGACATCGTCGTAGCGCGGGTCGAGGTGCATCGTCGCCGGGTCGCCCTGGCTGTGCATCAGCACGGCCGGAACCCCGAGGGCCGCGATCTCATCCGCCATGGCAGGATCGTGGGCCAGGCCCGAGACATCGTTGACGATCTTCGCGCCCACCCGGATCGCGGCCCGGGCGACGGCCGCCTTGCGGGTGTCGATCGAGACCGGCACCGCGAGGTCGGCCAGCGCACCGATCACCGGGGCGGTCCGCGCGATTTCCTCGTCCACCGGCACGGTCGCGGCCCCCGGCCGGGTGGACTCGCCGCCGAGGTCGAGAATGTCGGCCCCCGCCGCAGCCATCGCGTGGGCATGGGCGAGCGCGGCCTCCGGCGCGAGGAACTTGCCCCCGTCCGAGAAACTGTCCGGGGTCAGGTTCAGGATCCCCATGATCCGCGGCCGGTCGAGCGGCAGCCCCGCCAGCGGCGCGCGCGGCGCGGTGAGCCGGGCCAGGACCTCCTCCGGCAGATCGGTGGCGGGGACGACCCGCGGCATACCCCCGCGCGACAGCAGCGCCACGTGGGAAAAATGCGCCCATCCCCCGGCCAACGGCCGCGCCCCGGGGGTGGCCGGGTCGCAGATCAGCGGTCGCGGATAACGGTAAGGATCGGCGGGCATCGGGTCAGCCGCGCAGAACCGGGTGCGGTCCGTCCTGCAGCGGGCCGACCGTGCCGAGGGCGCGAATGTGCCGGGCGTGCAGGCGGGCCGCGATCCAGGGGGCAAGCGCCGCGATATCGGTCAGCGCGTCGGGCGTGTCCCCGGCGGCGTCGAGCACCAGTTTCGACGGGGCGCAGACCGTCATCTGGCCCTTGCGCGCCGCCCAGTCGATCTCGGTCCGGCTGGACACCACCAGGCAGCGCGGGTCGCGTCCGGCCAGCACCCAGGCCGCCTGGTCGAGACCGAGCAGCGCGATCCGGCGGCGCGAGAGCGGATGCGCCGCGCGGGGCAACGGCTGGTCGGGGGCGGGCAGCGCCAGCAGCACCGCGGGCAGCGGGTCGGCGGCGAGCCGGTCGAGCCAGGGCTTCAGGTCGGCGCCGTCGCGCAGGTCGGGGCCGATCAGGACCAGCTGCACCTCCGGGGCATCGGGCGAGAACAGCGCCTCGCCCGCGCGTCGCACGATCTCGACGCCCAGCGCGAAGGGACCGCGATCCAGCTTCTCGATCCGCACGAAGACCCGCGCCGCGCGGGGGTCGGCCAGCACCAGACCGGCAATCTGCTCGGCCAGCGTTTCGAGCAGGTCCACCCGCGCCTCGGTCAGCGCCTGGTCGATGGCCTCGGTGATCGTGTCGTAGCTGAGGACGCGGTCGACGTCGTCGTGGAGCGCGCCCGCGAGCGTCTGCACCTCGACCACCACGTTGAAGCGCAGTCGCTGCGCCACGCCGCGCTCGGCCTGGAACGCCCCGATCTCGGCGGAGCGGACCCAGTCGCGCAGCGCGATGCGGTCGGGCAGCGACGACGCGGCGCCGGTCGCGCCGGCCCGGTCCTCCGGCGGAGCGAAGGCGAGCGCGAGGTCATCGGAATCGGCGGGCATGGCGGACTGTCCTTCCGGCAGGCTGGGCATGGGCTGGCCCTACCCTGCCCCGGGTCCGGGCCGCAAGTCCGCGCAGACCCGGCAGGTGCCGCGCGAAGAGCGACACCCGCGGGGCGGCCCCTCAGTTCGAGGCGCTGCGCCCGGGATAGTATTGCCGGTAGAACAGGTGGTCGCCGATATGGGCGGTCCGCTCGTATTGCGAGGCCCAGGACGGGTTGACCGCCGTGGTGTGGTAATGCGTGGCCCCAAAGGTCAGCGCGCGCGGCGCCCGCCCGGAGATCATCGCATCCGCGACCTTGCCCAGCCGGTCGTAGACCGCCGTCTCGGTGATGCGCTCGGGCTTGCCGTCGCAGTTGTACGAGAACTGGCAGGCGTTGCGCGCCCCGCTGCCCTGGTTGATGACGCCGCAGATCGAGCCGGGATAGCTCGCGCTGTCGCGCCGGTTCAGGATCACCTCGGCCACCGCGAACTGGCCGCGCAGGCTTTCGCCGCGCGCCTCGAAGTAGAGGGCCTCGGTCATGCATTCCCACTCGGCCGTGCGGCGCGGCGCGGGTTGCGCCGCCAGCCACTGGCTGGTGTAGATCCCGTCCGAAGTGCGATCCTGCCGCATCGGCGCGGTGATCGCCCGGAGGCGGGAGGCCGGGACGGCCTGAAGGGCGGCGCGTTCACTGGAGAAGAGCCCCAGGACGTTCCGCTCGATCTGACCCAGCGGGTCGGTAGACGAACTTGCCGTGACATCGGCGCTGGCAGCGCTGACCGACATCACCAAGCCCACGACGGCAGCAATCGTGCGCACAGGTTTCACTTGTATTTACCTCGGTTGTTTCACCGAAGCTGACATCCCCCAATGCAGCTCACACTCAGGGTTACGGGGGGGATGCGTCATCTCCTAGGCACAATTCGGGCCAATGCGCAGAATTGTGGCTCCGGCGACACGAAATCGCCGCGTCCCTCAATCGTCGGGAAGTCCCGCCCCTGCCCCGAAAACGCGGCCCAAGATATTGAAACGTCTTGGTTTCTTTTCCGAGGGGACGTCGGTCAGCGCCAGATGGGCCGCCGCGAGCCGCGCGACGGGCACGCGGAACGGCGAACAGGACACGTAGGTGAATCCCGCCTTTCGACAGAAGTCAATCGAATCGGGGTCGCCGCCATGCTCGCCGCAGATCGACAGGGTCAGGCCGGGCCGCGCCGTGCGCCCGCGCTCGGCGGCGATGCCCAGAAGCTCGCCCACGCCGTCGACGTCGAGGGTGTGGAACGGGTCCTCCGGGAACACGCCCTGGTTCACGTAGACGCCCATGAAGCGCCCGGCATCGTCGCGGGACAGGCCATAGGTCATCTGCGTCAGGTCGTTGGTGCCGAAGGACAGGAAATCGACCAGACCCCCGATCTCGCCGGCCCGGAGCGCGGCGCGCGGGGTCTCGACCATCACGCCCAGCCGGTAGGCGAAATCGCGCCCGGCCTCCGCGCGCACCTCGGCCGCGACGGCGTCGATGCGGGCCCGGACCAGCTCCACCTCGCGCTTGGCCGAGACGAGCGGGATCATAACCTCCGGCGTCACCGTCGCCCCGCGCCCGGCGGCAAGCAGCGTCGCCTCGAAGATGGCGCGGGCCTGCATCTCGTAGATCTCGGGCATGGTGATCCCGAGGCGCACGCCTCGCATCCCGAGCATCGGGTTGAACTCCTGCAACTCGGCGATGCGGGCGGTGACGGTGGACATCGGCAGGTCCAGCGCCTCGGCCAGCGCCCACATCCCGTCCCGGGTATGCGGCAGGAACTCGTGCAGCGGCGGGTCGAACAGGCGGATGCAGACCGGCTGGCCGCGCATGATCTCGAAGAGCTTCAGAAAGTCGTCGCGCTGCATCGGCAGCAGGCGTTCGAGCGCGGCCCCGCGATCCTCGGGCGACTCGGCGAAGATCATCTCGCGCATCACCGTCAGGCGGCCATCCTCGAAGAACATGTGCTCGGTGCGGCAGAGGCCGATGCCCTGCGCCTCGAACCGGCGCGCGGTCTCGGCATCGGCGGGGGTGTCGGCATTGGCGCGCACGCCGATGTCGCGGGCCTGGTCGGCCCAGTTCATCAGGGTGCGGAACGCGCCGTCGAGCATCGGCTCCTGCAACGCGACCGCGCCGGACAGCACCGCCCCGGCCGAACCGTCGAGGGTGATCGGCTCGCCCTCGGCCAGCACGCGCCGATCCGGCAGCGTCAGGGTCCGGGCCTTCTGGTCGATGACGATATCGGCCGCGCCCACCACACAGGGCACCCCGAGACCGCGCGCGATCACGGCGGCGTGGCTCGACATGCCGCCCCGCTCGGTCAGAACGCCCGAGGCCGCGTGCATCCCCCGGATGTCCTCGGGCGAGGTTTCGCGGCGGATCAGGATGCAGGCCTCGCCGCGCGCGGCGCTTTCCTGCGCGGCGGTCGCGGTGAAGACGATCCGCCCCGTCGCGGCCCCCGGACTGGCCGCGATGCCGGTGGCGATCACGTCGCGCTTGGCGGTCGGGTCCACCTGCCGGTGCAGCAACTCGGACAGCGCGCGCGGCTCGACCCGGAGCAGCGCGTCCTGCTGGGTGATGATCCCGCTTTCCGCCAGGCTGACCGCGATGCGCACGGCGGCGCGGCTGTTGCGCGGCACCCGGATCGCGTCGAGCACCGACAGCCGGCCCGCGTCGAGGGTGAACTCGATCTGCATTTCCTCGCGCAGGCCCCGGCGCAGCGACTCGCCCATGCCCTTGAGTTGGGCAAAGGCGTCGGGGGCGATTTCCTCCAGCGAGCGGCCGCGGTGATCCCGCGTCAGGTAAAGCGCGCGGTCCTCGTCCAGCGCCTCGCGGCCCTGGCTCTGGCTCAGGTAGCGCCCGGTGATCTGGGACTGCCCGGTCGAGGACGAAACGAACTGGATCACCCCGGAGCCGGACTCGGGCGCGCCGAGCCCCAGCGCCATCTTCTGCACGACGAGGCCGAGGCCCGCCCCCTCCGGGGCGCCGCGCGCCTGGCGCAGCAGCCGGGCGCTGGTGCCGTCCCAGGCCCGCGCCATCGAGCGCAGCACGTTCGCCAGTTGCACCGACGGGTCCTGCGGGAAGGGTTCGTCCATCTCGTCCTGGTAGGCAGTCAGCGCGTCTTCCAGCGCCTCGCGGTCGGGATGTTCGGGAACCGGGAATTCCTCGGGGTCGAGGCGGGCGACCTCGACGGCATAGGCATGGATGAACCGCAGGTAGAGGCGGCGCGCGGCCTCGGCGCCGATCTTGTCCGACAGCCGGACCAGTTGCGCGTCGTTCATCCCGATGTCGAGAACGGCCCCCGGCCCGCCCCATTCGCTCATCCCCGGGCTGGGGCGCACAGACAGAAGCGGCTCGGGCCCCATCGCGGCGATCAGGGCGTCACAGGAAAACGACCGGTCGTTGGCGATGCGGCGCACCGCGTCGAAGCTGAGCGCGAGGGTCTTCGGCACCGGCAGGTCGAGGCGGATCAGGCGTTGCAGGCATTTCGCCCGTACCCCGTGACTGGCATCGCTCATCGGGGTGGTGGGGGTGATCTCGATGAAATCGACGCCGTTCTGCAACGCGGCACTCCTGTGGTGTGGCTGCAGCATAGCGACGCACGTTGCGCGTGCAACGGTCCCGGCAGGGCGCGGTGTCGCGGGGGGCGGCCCCCGCGCCGGTCAGGCCTCGATCCGGCCGAGGTCCGCGACCTGCCCGCAGAGCGTGCGGATGCGCGACAGGAGGTTCAGCCGGTTGCGGCGCACGATCTGGTTCTCGGCATTGACCTGAACCGCCTCGAAGAAGGCATCGACCGGGGCGCGCAGGGCGGCCATCGCGGCCATCGCGGTGGCGAAATCCTCGGCCTTCAGCGCCGGAGCGATCACCGCCTCAGCCTCGGCCAGCGCGGCATGCAGCGCGGTTTCGCTGGCATCCTCGAAGAACTTCGGATCGGCCCCGTAGGAGTATTCGACGCCGTCCTTCTCCTCGGCCTGCGACAGGATATTGGCCGCGCGCTTGTAGCCCTGGATCAGGTTCGCACCATCGTCAGTGGCCAGCGTCGCGTTCAGCGCCTCGGCCCGCTTCACGAGCAGCGCGAGGTCGTCGTTGCCCTCCATCGCGAGGCAGGCGTCGATGATGTCATGCCGGATGCCGCGATCCTTGAGGAACACCTTCAGGCGGTCGTGGAAGAAGGAGAGGAGGTCGGCAGTCTCATTGGCGTAAGGCACTAGGTCCGAATTCGTGACAGGCATCTCCCTAATGGTCTGCACGGCCTTGGCGACCAGATCCAAGTTGTCGAGGACTTGCTGTTCTTCACCCAGGACGATCGCCTGCTTGATGAGGCTTTCCAGCTCGCTCGTGTATTCCCGAGACTCTTCGGCGACATCACGTATTGCAAACCAAAGAAATGCAGAAAGCATTTCCTTGAGAAGACCCAACCGCACCCCGTTCTCCACCACCAGCCGGATCACCCCCAGCGCGGCGCGGCGCAGGGCGAAGGGATCCTTCGAGCCCGTCGGCTTCTCGTCGATGGCCCAGAACCCGGTCAGCGTGTCCAGCTTGTCGGCCAGCGCCACGGCGACCGACAGCGGTGCCGTCGGCACGATGTCGGACGGGCCCAGCGGCGAGTAATGCTCCTGCGCGACGGCGGCGATCTCGGCGGGTTTCCCGGCGGCGGCGATGTAGTAGCGGCCCATCAGCCCCTGCAATTCGGGGAACTCGTAGACCATTTCCGACGACAGGTCGGCCTTGGCCAGCTGGGCGGCCTCCTCGGCGGCGTCCGGGTCGGCGCCCACCAGCGGCGCGATCTCGCGCGCCAGCGCGGCGATGCGGGCGATCCGCTCGGCCTGGCTGCCCAGCTTGTTGTGGAAGGTGACGTTGGCGAGGCTCTCCAGCCACGGGGTCATCCCGGCCTTCGCCACGCGCAGGTCGTTCTCCCAGAAGAACTTGGCGTCCGACAGGCGGGCCGCCAGCACCTTCTGGTTGCCCGCGAGGATGGTGGCGCCGTGGTCCTCGGTCTCGGTGTTGGCGACGGTGACGAAACGGGTGATCCGCCCGGTCTTGTCCTTCACCGAGAAGAACTTCTGGTGCTCCTTCATCGAGGTCTGCAGCACCTCGGGCGGCAGGTCGAGGAACTGCGCGTCGATCTTGCCCATCAGCACGACCGGCCATTCGACGAGGCCGGAGACTTCTTCCAGCAGGCCGGGGTCCGACACGACCTCGAGACCCTGCGCGAAGGCCTGGCTCTCGGCCTCGGCCCGGATCGCCTCGGCCCGCTCCTCGGCGTCGAGGATCACGCGGGCGCGCTTCAGCTTGGCGGCGTAGTCCTCGAACCCGCTCACGGCGAAGGGCTCGGGCGCAAGGAAGCGGTGCCCGCGCGTGACGTTCCCGGCGGCGATGCCGTCCACGCTCAGCGGCACGACCTCCGCGCCCGCCTCGTCGCTGAACAGGCACAGGATCGAATGCAGCGGCCGCACCCAGCGCAGGCTGCCCGCGCCCCAGCGCATCGATTTCGGCCAGGGGAAGTTGCGGATGGTCGCGTCCAGCACCTCGGCGACGATCTCGGGCGCCTTGCGACCGGGCTTCTCGATCACGGCGAAAAGCACCGCGCCCTTCTTGTCGGCGCGTTCCTCCAGTTGCTCGCGGGTCAGGCCGGTCGAGCGCAGGAAGCCCTCGATCGCCTGCGCGGGCGCATCGGCGCGGGGGCCTTTGCGTTCCTCGCGGGTGGTCGGGCTTTCGGCGGTCAGGCCCTGCACCGTCAGCGCGAGGCGGCGCGGTGTCGAGAAGGCGCGCGCCCCGGCGTAGGTCAGGCCCGCGTCCACCAGCCCGTCGGTGACGAGGCGCTTCAGGTCCTCGGCCGCCTTGCGCTGCATCCGGGCGGGGATTTCCTCGGAGAAAAGCTCGATCAGCAGATCCGGCATGGTGTCCTCTACTCGCCCGCGGGGGCGTCGTCGCGCGGGGGGCAGGCTTCGCC
>JAUHZL010000441.1 GCA_030425945.1 Alphaproteobacteria bacterium
CAAATCCTTCACCACGAGGGTCTCGCCGTCGTAGCTTTTCTGGACCCGTTCGAACGTTACGAAATCGGGTCTTCCCTGTTTGGTCGCAGGCGCCACGCGTCCCCCTCTGGTTGCCCTTTGGCCGGATTGCTCAGGTGTTCCCAACCCTAGGTAGCTATGCCCCATGGTTCAACCCGTTTACCGAAGCGCTTCGGATTTCAATGTTTTCTTATTCTTTTCAGTGGCTTGAAACGGCGACCAAGCACGTCGTTCGCCGACCGGCGCAAGACGGCCGCTGTTCGTCGGGGCGGATATGCGCCCGAGGGACTCAGCTTGCGGTCCGTCCGGACGGGGTGATTTCCGGCCCTTCTGAGGGTCGCGGCTGGTGCCTGTCAGGTCGCGTCGGTGCCACCGGGAGGCGGGGGTCGTGCTAGGCTTCGTCCACCCTCGCCCTGCCCTGTCCGGAGGTCGTCCGATGCCCGCGCCCCTGCCCTTCACGACCGCCGAATACGACCGCCGCCTCGGCCTTGTCCGCGCCGCGATGGGACAGGCGGGACTGGACGCGCTGGTGGTCACCGACCCCTCGAACCAGGCCTGGCTGACCGGCTATGACGGCTGGTCCTTCTACGTCCACCAGGCGGTGATCCTGCCGCGCGAGGGCCGTCCGGTGTGGTGGGGCCGCAACCAGGACACCAACGGCGCGGTGCGGACCGTGGACACCGCGCGGACGGGGGTGATCGGCTATGCGGACGCCTACGTCCAGTCGACCGAGCGGCACCCGATGCAGCATCTCGCCGAGGTTCTGGGCGATCTCGGCCTGTCGGAGGCACGGATCGGCGTCGAGATGGAGAACTACTACTACAGCGCGAAGGCGCATGCGGTGCTGGCCGAGAGCCTGCCGCAGGCGGTGCTGGCGGATGCGACCGCGCTGGTGAACTGGCAGCGCGGGGTGAAGTCGGAGGAGGAGATCGTCTTCCTGCGCAAGGCCGCGCGCATCTCGGAGAAGGTCGTGAACCTCGCGATCGAGATGGCTGAGCCGGGCCTGCGCAAGAACGAGCTCGCCGCCGCGCTGATGCAGGCCGGGATCGAGGGGGTGGGCGAGGACTGGGGCGATTACCCCGCCATCGTGCCGCTGCTGCCCTCGGGCAGCGATGCCGCCGCGCCGCACCTGACCTGGGACGGGCGGCCGATGCAGCGCGGCGAGGGCACCTTCTTTGAGCTGTCGGGCTGCTATCGCCGCTACCACGCGCCCTTGTGCCGGACCGTCTACCTGGGCACGCCGCCAGCCTTCTACCGCCGCGCCGAGGCGGCGCTGGTCGAGGGGCTGGAGGCCGGGCTGGAGGCGGCGCGGGCGGGCAACCGGGCCTGCGACGTGGCCAACGCGCTGGGGGCCGCGATGGACAAGGCCGGGATCGTGCGCGGCGCGCGCTGCGGCTACCCGATCGGGCTGAGCTATCCGCCCGACTGGGGCGAGCGCACCATCTCGCTGCGCCCGGAAGACGAGACGATCCTGCAACCGGGCATGACCTTCCATTTCATGCCGGGCCTCTGGATGGACAACTGGGGCATGGAGATCACCGAAAGCATCCTGATCCGCGACAGCGGCCCGGCGGAGTGCCTGTGCGAGATGCCGCGCCGGGTCTTCGTGAAGGACTGAGGCGCGATGACGGGCCTCGTCGAAACCGTTGCCCTGCTGCGCGACCTGATCGCCTTCCCGACGGTGTCGGCGGACCCGAACCTGGCGATGATCGACTACCTGTCCGACCGGCTGGAGGCGGCGGGGGCCGAGATCATGATCCAGCGCGACGCGGAGGGGCGGAAGGCCAACCTGATCGCCCGCTTCGGACCGGAGGCCCCGGGCGGCCTGCTGCTGTCGGGACATACCGACGTGGTGCCGGTCGACGAGCAGGTCTGGAGCACCGATCCCTTTACCCTGACCGAGGCGGACGGGCGCTTCTACGGGCGCGGCACCTGCGACATGAAGGGCTTCATCGCGGCCTGCGTCGCGCTGGCCCCGCGCTTTGCCGAGGCCCGGCGCGAGCCGGTCTACATGGCCTTCACCCATGACGAGGAGGTCGGCTGCCTCGGCGCGCGGCACCTGACGGCGGCGCTGCCCGATCTGGGGATCACGCCGCGGATGGCGGTGATCGGCGAGCCGACCGAGATGCGGCTGGTCGAGGGGCACAAGGGCTGCTGCGAGTATACCGTGCGGATGCAGGGCCTCGCCGGGCACGGGTCGGCCCCGGACCTGGGCGTGAACGCGGTGGAGGTGGCGCTGAGCTACGTCGCGCGGCTGCAGGAGCTGCGCGAGGTGCTGAAGGCGCGCGCGCCCGAGGGCGGGCGGTTCGATCCGCCCTGGACCACGA
>JAUHZL010000049.1 GCA_030425945.1 Alphaproteobacteria bacterium
CTCGGGGACCATCCAGAACGACATCCTGAAGGAGTTCATGGTCCGCAACACCTACATCTACCCGCCCGAGCCCTCGATGCGGATCATCGCGGACATCATCGAGTACACCTCGAACGAGATGCCGAAGTTCAACTCGATCTCGATTTCCGGCTACCACATGCAGGAAGCGGGCGCGAACCTGGTGCAGGAGCTGGCCTTCACGCTGGCCGACGGCCGGGAGTACGTGAAGGCGGCGATCGCGCGCGGGATGGACGTGGACAAGTTTGCCGGGCGGCTGAGCTTCTTCTTCGCCATCGGCATGAACTTCTTCATGGAGGCCGCCAAGCTGCGGGCCGCGCGCCTGCTGTGGGCGCGGATCATGGACGAGTTCGGCGCGAAGGACCCGCGCTCGAAGATGCTGCGCACCCATTGCCAGACCTCGGGCGTCAGCCTGCAGGAACAGGACCCCTACAACAACATCGTGCGCACCGCCTTCGAGGCGATGAGCGCCGTGCTGGGCGGCACCCAGTCGCTGCACACCAACAGCTTCGACGAGGCGATCGCGCTGCCGACCGAGTTCTCGTCCCGGATCGCGCGCAACACCCAGCTGATTCTGCAGGAAGAGACCGGCGTGACGAAGGTCGTCGATCCGCTGGCGGGCTCCTACTACGTCGAGAGCCTGACGCACGAGCTGGCCGAGGCGGCCTGGGCGCTGATGTCCGAGGTCGAGGAGATGGGCGGCATGACGAAGGCCGTCGCCTCCGGCATGCCGAAGCTGCGGATCGAGGAGTCGGCGGCGAAGCGGCAGGCGATGATCGACCGCGGCGAGGAGGTGATCGTCGGCGTCAACAAGTACCGCCTCGCGAAAGAGGACGAGATCGACATCCTCGACATCGACAACGCGAAGGTGCGCGAGGCGCAGGTCGCGCGGCTGGACCGGCTGCGCGCCGAGCGGGACGACGCGGCCTGCGCGGGCGCGCTGGCCGAACTGACCCGCCGCGCGCGCGAGGGCGGCAACCTTCTGGAGGCCGCCGTCGCGGCGGCGCGGGCGCGGGCCAGCGTGGGGGAGATCTCGATGGCGATGGAAGAGGTGTTCGGCCGCCACCGGGCCGAGGTCAAGACGCTGGCCGGGGTCTATGGCGCGGCCTACGAGGGCGACGCGGGCTTCGCGCAGATCCAGGCGGATGTCGAGGCCTTCGCCGAGGCCGAAGGCCGCCGCCCGCGCATGCTGGTGGTGAAGATGGGGCAGGATGGCCACGACCGGGGCGCCAAGGTGATCGCCACGGCCTTTGCCGACATCGGGTTCGACGTGGATGTCGGGCCGCTGTTCCAGACACCCGAGGAAGCGGCGCAGGACGCGGTCGACAACGACGTGCATGTCGTCGGCATCTCGAGCCAGGCCGCGGGGCACAAGACGCTGGCGCCGAAGCTGATTGAGGCGCTCAAGGCGCAGGGCGCGGGCGACATCCTGGTGATCTGCGGCGGGGTGATCCCGCACCAGGACTACGCCTTCCTGAAGGACGCCGGGGTCAAGGCGATCTTCGGTCCGGGCACCAACATCCCGGCCGCGGCGCGCGAGATCCTCGACCTGATCCGCGCCGCCCGCGGCGAAGCGGCCTGAGCGGCCGCTTGCGCGGCGGCGGTGCTGTTGCTCGAGGAGCGGCGGGGGCACCGCGCCCGCCGTGTCCGCGCCCCCTTCGCAACCGCGGGAGCGGTGAGCCTCAGGGCTGCGAAGGTGACCCGGTCGGCAGGGGCGAAGCCGCCGTGCGGCGGCTTGCCCGCGCTTGCGGCGGCGGAGGTGCCACACAGGGGAGCCTGAGCGCCCTGCCCGGGCGAGACGCAAGTTGCGCGATGCGTGCCGTTTGCATGTGCCCTCGCCGACGCCTCGGGGGGCACAGTTTCTGACCGCAGGCGCCGCCCGGTCGGCAGGGGCGAAGCCGCCGCGCGGCGGCTGGCCCGCGCTTGTGGCAGTGGAGGTGTGATACCCGGGAACCTGTACTCTCCGACAGGGCGAGACGGGGACGATCCGGTGCGGTTGACATGCCGGAGTCCAAGCACTGGAGCATGGGGTGGGGCCAAAGGCGTTGGGTGTGGGTCGTGTCGCCAATGCCCTTGGGGCCCTGTGTGGTTTACGGCACCTCCCTGTTGAGCGCGCGGACGGGGTGACGCAAGAGAGCCTCGGTGCCTAACTCGGAAGCTACGAAGATGGTGCGGCGGTCATGCGCGGGTCTGACGGCCGGAGCATGGGGTCGGCCCGCGTGCTGTTTCTGTGCAGCCTCTTCGACCCCGTGGCCGGTGTCTTGCGCCACCACAAGCGCCGCCCGGTCGGCAGGGGCGAAGCCGCCGCGCGGCGGCTTGGGCCAGTTTGCGGAAGTGGGGTGTGATGCCCGAGGGACTGTTCGCCCGCGCTGGCGAGACGCGGATGGGGCTTCTGTCCTGCCCGCGTCCCGTGGCAGGGGCACGGGACCGGGGTGCGGTGTCGGCGCAGCCTCTCCGACACCAAGGACCCCATCGTTCGTCACCAAAGGCGCGGCCGGGTCGGCAGGGGCGAAGCCTCCGCGCGGCGGCTTGGGACCGGTGGCATGCGCTGCAGCAAGAGCCCCCTGCGACAGCGCGCTTGGCCCGGTCTCTCCGCCTCCCTCTCCGCGCCTCAGCCCACGGTGGCGGCGCGCCGTCTGGCGGGGACGTCCCCCGGATCCTCGCCCGCGCCGACCTCGATCTTGTGGCGCAGGGCCTGGCTGGTGTCGAGGATCGCCTCGCAGCTGCTGTCGATGCGGGCCTGTGCCTCGTCCAGCGTGTCGATGATCGCCGCGAAGGTGGCGGAGGCGCTGGTGCGCGCGGCCTCGGCCTTGCACATCAGGCGGGTGGCGTTCAGCCCGGTGCACTGGCGACGGATGTCGCGGACCACCCCCGCCAGCCGCCGCGTCCGGCCCCGGATCAGCGCGAGGCTGTCGCGGCAGGTGGCTTCCATCCGTTCGGCGGCGGCTTCGAGGCGGGCGCATTCCTCGGCGTCGCGGCGGCGCAGGTCGGGGTCCGTCGCGGCGTCGATCTCGGCGCGGAATCGGGCAATGGCGGCGCGCTGCACCAGCGCCACCCCGAGGTCGAAGGTGCCGGTCCGGATCGCCTGGCCGATGGCGGTCAGGTCGCCGCGCGTCGGGTCTGCCGCGGCGTCGATCCAGTCGCGCGCCTCGGTCAGGACGGTGGTGTAGTTCTGCGCCATCAGGCTGATCGGGCCGTTGCTGCCTTCGAGGCGCAGGGCCATCAGCCGCATGTTGACCGGCGTGTGCCGCAGCGCGTCGAGGTGGTGCGACAGGGCGGCCACGTCGCGGTCGAGGCGCAGCGACAGGGCGAGGGCCTCGTGCAGCGCGGCCAGCGCCCGGCCGGGGCCGCGCCCGGTCAGGCCGGGGCGGGGCGCCAGTTCCTGTGCCAGGGCGTGGGCCATGAAGGCGTCGTAGTCGGGAAAGCCAAGCGCGGCGAGGCGGGCCAGAAGCAGCTGCGCGCTGGCCTCGGGCGCGAGGGCCTCCGCCGTCTCGCGGGCGCGCAGGGCGGCATACTCCGCCTCGACCGCCGGGTGCAGGTCGGTGACGGGTTTGAGCCGGACCGAGAGATAGCCGCCCTCGACCGGGCTGACGGTGGCGAAGACCCAGTAGTGCAGCCCGTCGCGGGCGAGGTTCTTCACGTAGGCGCCGATCGGCTGGCCGGCCTTGAGCGTGTCCCACAACAGCCAGAACACCCCGCGCGGCATGTCCGGATGTCGGATGATCCGGTGCGGCGCGCCCTCGAGCTGCGCCCAGGAATAGGCGCAGACCCGTTCGAAGACCGGGTTCGCGGCGAGGATGACGCCGCGCGGGTCGGTGCGGGAAAAGAACAGCTCGTCCGCGAGGAACGGGGCTGCCCCCGACGCCGGGCGCGGTGGGATCGGGGAAGGCGCGGGGGGCGTCGGCACGCGGGGGGCTCCTGCACGGTCTGCCGCGACAGTGGCGGCGACACCTTTCGGAACGGTAAACTCCGGGTCAGAGGCCGAGTCCCCCTGGAGGTCCGCGATGTCCCTGTCCCTCTTCGCCGCCGCCAGTGGCGCGGCGCTCTACGGTCCCGCGACCGGCGACGAGCTGCCCGGGATCGTGCTTCTGCACGGCTCGGAGGGGCCGGGGGCGGGCTGGGCGCACCGGTTCGCGGCGATCCTCGCGGCGGAGGGCTTCCTCGCGCTGCCGCATGCCTACGGGACGGGCGATGTCTGGGGGGCAGGCCCGGTGCGGGACGTCGCGCTGGAGCCTGCGGTGGCGGCGGGCCGGGAGCTGGCGGCGCATCCGCGCTGCTCGGGGCGGGTCGGCCTTTTCGGCTGGTCGCTCGGGGGGCAGAAGGCGCTGCTGCTGGCGGCGCTCTGGGGGGCGGAGCTGCCCTATGCCGCCGTGGCGGCGCACGCGCCTTCCGACTTGGTGACGGGGGCCTTCGATCCGGCGGTCTTCCGCGCGGGCGGCGACTGGCGGCAGACCGGGCCGGAGGCGCCGCGTGCCTGGGTGGCGGCGGGGCGGGAGGACGCGCTGGCCCCCGGTACGCCGATCGCGGTCGAGCGCTATCCCGGGCCGGTCTTCCTGTCGGTGGGCCTTGCCGACGAGGTCTGGGACCCGGGGCAGTCGGCGCGGCTCGCCGCGCGGCGGCGGGCGCTGGGTCTGCCGGTCACGCTGTGGGAGGCCGTGGGGCAGGGGCATGCCTTCGACTGGGACACCGAGCCGGAGTTGTGGCGGCGGCTCGGGACATTCTTCCGGGACGCGCTGTCGGCCTGAGGGAGGCGGAGTGCGGGGGGCTCTGCCCCCCGCCGCGCGCCCGTGCGGGCGCGCGCCCCCCGGAGTATTTCACCCAAGAAGAAGCAGGATGCCGGGTCAGGCGGCCTCGGCGGGGCGCTGCGCGAGGGCGGCGAAGTGATCGCCAAGCCGCCGCGTGCCGTGGCAGGGCGCGACCATGTCCTCGGCCATCGCGGAGAGGAAGAAGGTCAGCGGGGCACTGCGCGCGACCGGCAGGACGCGGGGGATCACGGCGAGGGCGGCCCGGCGCAGACCGTCGGGCAGGTGGGTCACCCGCGCGGGGCGGCCGAGGGCGGTGGCGGCGAGCGCCGCGATCCCGTTCAGGGTGAAGACCTCGGGCCCGCCGATGGCGGCCCGGGGCAGGGCTGCCGCGATGGCGTCGGCGCTGGCCTCGGCGAGGTCGGCGCCGTGGATCGGGTTGAGGCGGGTTGCGCCGTCGCCGAAGAGCCAGACACGACCGCCGCGGACCATCTCGAAAAGATCGGCCATGTCCGAGAAATAGCCGGTCGGTTCGATCACCGTGGCGGCGATCGGGCTGGCGCGCAGGCGGGCGACGAAGGCCGCCTTGGCATCGACAAGCGGCACCCCCGCCATGCGGTCGGCGTTCAGGACATGGACATAGGCGAACTGCGGCACGCCTGCGGCAAGGGCGGCGTCGAGCAGGTTGGCGTTGGCCTGGAAATCCACGTCCCACGGCGTCAGCCCGTCCTTCTGACGGGTCAGGCCGAGGGCGGAGGCGACGAGGTCGCAGCCCGACATGCTCCCGGTCAGGGTCTCCGGGCAGGTGGCTTCGGCCTCGACCAGGGGGACGGCGGCGGGCAGCAGGCGCCGGGCCCGCGCGGCATCGCGCACCAGCGCGCGCACGGTCCAGCCGCGGTCGAGGTAGGTGGTGACGAGGTGGCGGCCGAGATAGCCGGTGGCGCCGGCGACGAGAACGGTGGGCATGGCGGGCTCCGGGTCGGGGGTGAGTCGGTTTATTGTGACTGGACGGTCAGTCATGTATCGCAAGAATGACTGGACGTCCAGTCATTCTTGCGGCAGGACAGGCGGAACGGGCGCAGGAGGGGCGGGATGCCGAAGATCGTGGACAAGGACCGGATGCGGGGCGCGATCCTCGACGCGGCGCTTGCCGCCTTCGGGGAGAAGGGCTTCCATGCCGCGACCATTGCCGACGTGGCGGCGGCGGCGGGGCTGGGGAAAGGGACGCTCTACCTCTATTTCCGGAACAAGGACGCACTGGCCGAGGCGCTGGTCGCCCGGCATTTCGACGCGATGGCCGAGCGGCTGACGCCCGGGGACGTGCCGGGGGACCTCGACGGGTTCCTCGACCGGATCGTGGCGGCGCTGGATGTGCCGGAGGACGCCGCGCGCTTCCTGCCGGTGTTCTTCGAGGTCTTCGGTCCGAGCTTTGCCGTCCGCGATTTCCGCGCCCGGGTGGCGGCGGTCTTCGACGGCATCGCCGCGGCCTGGGCGGAGGGGCTGGCGGCGTTGCAGGCGGCGGGCGAGGTGCGGGCCGACCTGCCGGCGCCGGTGCTGGCGCGGATGCTGGTGGCGCAGGTCGACGGCCTCGTGCTGCATGCCGGGCTGTTCGGGGCGGTGCCGGATACGGCGGCGATGCGCGCGGTGCTGGCGGCGGGGCTCAGCGTTCGATCGTGAGCTCGGGGAAGCGGGAGCGGGTGACCTCGCGGATCACGGCGGCGATCTGGCGATACCCGGTGGCGCGCCCGGCCCGCTTGCGCCAGGCGAGGCCGATGGCGCGGGTGATCTTGCGGCCCTTGAGCGGGCGCACGGCGACCTCGGCCCCGCGGCCGGAAATCTCGGACCGGACGTACAGCGCGGGCAGGAAGGTCACGCCCATGCCCATGCCGACCATCTGGCGCAGCGCGTCGAGCGAGGTGCCCTCGTAGTCGCGCTGCAGCGTCGCGCCGAAGTCGCGGGCGATCTGGGCGATCTGGTCGTGCAGGTGATAGTCCGGGTTCAGCGCCAGCAGGGCCTCGCCGCGCAGGTCGTCGGGCTGGACCGCCTCCGCCCGGGCGAGCCGGTGATCGGCGGGCAGGGCGAGGTAGAGCGGTTCGCGGAACAGGCGCTCGGTCTCGAAATCGGCCCCGGCGACCGGAAGCTGGGCGAGGATCACGTCATGGGTCCCGCGGCCGAGTTCCTGTTCCAGGAGGCGCGGGTTGCTCTCGCGGATGTAGAGGCGCAGGTCGGGGTGTGCCTGGTGCAGCGCGCCGACGACATGCGGCAAGAGGTAGGGACCGAGCGTCGGCTTCGCGCCGAGGCGGATCGTGCCGACGAGGCCGTCCCGTGCCGCCCCGGCCAGGTCGACGATGCCTTGCACCTCGTCCAGCACGTCGCGGGCGCGCTGGGTGATCTCGCGGCCCATCGGGGTCAGTCGCACCCCGCCGCGCCCGCGCTCGACCAGCGGCAGGCCGAGCGCCTCCTCCAGCGCCTGGATCTGGGCCGAGAGCGAGGGTTGCGAGACCCCGACACGCTCGGCGGCGCGGCGGAAATGCGCGGTGTCGTCGAGGGCGACGAGGTATCGGAACTGGCGCAGGGTCGGGTCAGGCATGGGCGGGCACCGGGTCGGGGCTGTCGGCAAGGATGATAGGAACTTCCTATCAAAACTTCCAGCATGATTGTCTTCACTCTGCGTTCGCCGCCCCCATCTCCTGACCCAGACAGGGACACGCAAGCCTGTCCGACAACCTGCCCCGGGGACCTCCCCTCTCTCGTTCCCACTCTCTTCCGTCCCAGGGGAGATTTCCGGGGCAGACCAGATACACCGCCCGCCCCCGCGCGGGCCCGCAGGAGACAGATGCGATGCCGACCCCCGCCGGTCAGATCGGAGCCAGCCTGAGGCTTGCGGCGCTCGGACGCCGCGCCCGTCGGCTGGAAGCCCGGCTGGAGACCGCGCAGGACGCGCAGCCGCTGGACCTGCCGCTGCTGAGTGCGCTGCTGGCCGAACGCCACGCGCTGATGACCGAGATCGCCTCGCTCGAGGCCACGAGAAGGGCACAAGGACCCGTCGGGCCGACGCAAGCGGCCTGACCCCTCGCCCTGATGCCGCCCGGCAACGGGTGGCCCGGACCGCGCCGCATCCGGGGCCGCGGCGCGGTCCGACCCTCCTTGCAGGCTTGCCCCGACCCGGATCACGTCTAGGTGATCGACATGCAGGCGCACCGGTCCGCGGCGCGCTCACGACAACAAGAATGAAGGCCGATGCCCCGGGTCCTGACGTTTCTTCCCGCCGTGCTGTCCGCGCTTGCGGCGCTGTGGCTCCTCGGCTTCGCCGGCCCGGTGGCCGACGGCGAGACGCTGGCCTGGAGCCGGGTCTGGATCGAGGGGCTGGGGATCGAGGTCGCCTTCCTGATCGACGGTCTCGCCCTGACCTTCGCGCTGATGGTGACCGGGATCGGCGCCCTGATCTTCCTCTACACCGCCGTCTATTTCAAAGGGCACGCCAAGCTGCCGCGCCTGCTGGTGCTGCTGTCGCTTTTCGCGGTGTCGATGCTGGGCCTCGTGCTGGCGGATGACGCGATCACGCTCTTCGTGTTCTGGGAACTGACGACGATCACCTCGTTCCTTCTGGTGGGCTTCGATCACGAGAAGGCCGATGCGCGCGGCAAGGCGCTGCAGGCGCTGATCGTCACCGGCCTTGGCGGGCTGGCGCTGCTCGCAGGCCTGATCCTGCTGGGCTTCGAGGCGGGCACCTTTCGCCTGAGCGAGATCAACGCGATGGGAGGGCTGAGCACGGCGGCGCTATACGTCCCGATCGTGGTGCTGGTGCTGCTCGGGGCCTTCACCAAGTCGGCGCAGTTCCCGTTCCACTTCTGGCTGCCGGGCGCGATGGCGGCACCGACGCCGGTGTCGGCCTACCTGCACTCGGCCACCATGGTGAAGGCGGGGGTCTACCTCGTGGCGCGGCTGTCGCCGGCGCTGGGCGGGACCGACCTGTGGATCTGGTCGCTGACGCTGTTCGGCGCGGTCACGATGATCTGGGCCAGCGTGCTGGCGCTGAAGCAGACCGACCTGAAGCTGATGCTGGCCTATACCACGGTCATGGGTCTCGGCGCGCTGATGATGTTCCTCGGCGGCGAGAGCCGTTACGCGACGGCGGCGGCGGCGACCTTCCTCGTGGTGCACGCGCTCTACAAGGCGGCGCTCTTCCTGACCGTGGGCCTGATCGACAAGGGCACCGGCACCCGCGAGGTTACCCGGCTGGGCGGGCTGGCGCGCGCGATGCCGATCACCATGATGATCGCCAGCGTCGCGGCGCTGTCGATGGCGGGCTTCCCGCCGCTGATCGGCTTCATCGGCAAGGAGTTGAAATACGAGGGCGCGCTGGCGGTGGCGACCGAACCGCTGCTGGTCGCGACGGCGGCGCTGCTCGCGAACGCGATGATGGTGGCCTGCGCCGGCCTGGTCGCGGTGGCGCCCTTCTGGGGCAAGCGCGGCGACACGCCGAAGACCCCCGGCGACGTGTCGGTGTGGCTCTGGATCGGGCCGGCGGTTCTGGCGGCGCTCGGGCTGTGGTTCGGCCTGATGCCCGACACCCTGTCGCGGGTCGTGGTCAACCCGGTGGTCGCGTCGATCGCGCCCGGCACGAAGGACGTGGAACTGAAGCTGTGGCACGGGATCAACGTGCCGTTCCTGCTGTCGCTGGCGACCTTCGCGCTGGGGATCGTGCTCTATCGCGGGCGGGCGGAGATCCGCGCGGCGCTGAACCGCCCGGGCTTCGGCGGCATGCCCGCGGCCGACGTGTTCGAGGCGCTGCTGGCGGCCTTCAAGCGCTTCGCCGCCTGGACCGCGCGCACCGTGCAGGGCGGGCGGATGAGCGTCTATCTCCGGGTGGCCTTCGCGATGCTGGCGCTGCTGGTCTGGGGCGCGCATCTCGTCAGCCCGGCCGAGACCCTGCCGCCGCCGGGACAGGTCGCGCTGATCCCGCTGGCGGTGACGGGCCTGATCCTCGCGGCCGGTTTCGTGGTGCTGGTGACGAATTCGCGGCTCTACGGCCTGACGGCGCTGGGGATCGTGGGCGCGGCCATCGCGTTGATCTTCGTGTTCTTCTCTGCCATCGACGTGGCGATCACCCAGCTTCTGGTCGAGATGCTGGTGGTGATCATCCTCGCGGTGGCGCTGGTGAAGCTGCCCGCGATGCCCTTCCAGCGGCACTTCCGGGCGGGCGATGCGCTGATCGCCACCGCGCTGGGGATCGGGGTCGCCTTTGTCGTGGCCGCCGTGCTGACGCGGCCCTTCGATGCACGGATCACCGAGTTCTACGAGGCGGCGAGCCTGCCCGATGCCTTTGGGCGCAACGTGGTCAACGTGATCCTGGTGGATTTCCGGGCCCTCGATACCCTGGGCGAGGTGGCGGTGGTGCTGGTGGCCGCGATCGCCGCGGTTGCCGCGCTGACCGCGGGACGCAAGTCCCGGCGCGGGGAGGGCGGGGAATGAGCGGGCCGAGGAAGTTGAAAGGTGGCCTAAGATTCTTAGGCGAAGGCCGGTTTGCGGCGGGTTCCGCAGGGCGTGGCCTTGAAATCACACAGTTTTTTTCGGCGGAGTTGCCGCTTTTCCTCGTCCGGCTAAGAATTTTAGGACGGTTTGTCAGGGGGTTGGGCGGTTCTTCCGGGCACAAGACGGGTGTGCAGCCGGGGTTGGCGGCGTCGCGCGCGCCGCGTTTGATGGGCAAGGGCAGCCTAAAAAACTTAGGCGAGGGCTGGTTTGCGGCGGAGTCCGCAGGCCGTGCCCCTGAAATCATGAGGTTTTTTTCCGCGGTGTCGGCGTTTTTCCTGTCCGGGCTAAGAATTTTAGCCCGGGGTATCAGCGGGTTGGGTGGCCTGTTCGAACCCCTGACCGATGCGCAGGCGGGGTTTGGCCCGTCTCGCGCGCTGGTCGCGGTGCCCGTGACCGCCCGAGCGCCCGCCCGCCGGGCGCCGCGTCCGATCCTCAGCGAGGTGCGCCGATGAACTCCACGATCCTGCGCACCGGCAGCCGCGTGCTGCTGCCGCTCTTCCTGATCGCGTCGGTCCTGATCCTGCTGCGCGGCCACAACGAGCCGGGTGGCGGGTTCATCGGCGGCCTAATGGCGGTCATCGCGGTCGCGCTGCATGCCATCGCCGCAGGCCCCGAGGCCGCCCGCGCGGCCCTGCGCGTCGAGCCGCTCGCCATCGCGGGGATCGGCCTTCTCTGCGCGGTAGCCGCCGGGTTCTGGGGCATCGCGGCCGGCGGGGACTTCCTGACCGGGGTCTGGCCGCTGCTGAGCACCACGCCCGAGGGCGACAAGGCCGGGCTGCCGGTCGGGTCGGTCCTGCTGTTCGATACCGGCGTCTACCTGACCGTTCTCGGCGCGGTCAGCGCGATCCTCTTCGCGCTCGAGGATGCCGTCTATGCCGAGGGAGACGACTGATGGAACTGGTTCTGGCCGGGCTTGTCGGCTTTCTGGTGGCGGCGGGGGCCTACCTAATGATGAGCGGGCAACTCGTGCGCTTCCTCTTCGGGCTGGTGCTTCTGTCGAACGCGGCGAACCTCGCGATCTTCGCCAGCGGGCGGCTCGACTATGCCGCGCCGCCCTTCGTGCCCGACGGCGCCAAGATCCCCGATCCGGGCGTGGCGAACGCGCTGCCGCAGGCGCTGATCCTGACCGCCATCGTGATCGGCTTCGGCCTGCTCGCCTTCGCGCTGGCGCTGGCGTTCCGCGCCTGGCAGA
>JAUHZL010000050.1 GCA_030425945.1 Alphaproteobacteria bacterium
ACGGCGAGGCGGTGTGCACCAGCACATCCACCCCGTCCATCGCGGTGTCCCAGCCACCGTCCTGTGACAGGTCGAGGGTCACGAACCGCAGTCGCTCCAGGGCATCGGGCTCCAGGTGCGGGGCGACAGCCTCGCGCACTTCCCGCGCCCGGTCCGGGGTCCGAACAGTGCCCACCACATCATGTCCGGCCTGCAGAAGCTGCAGCACGACATGCTTGGCGATGAAGCCACTGGCCCCGGTGACAAGGGCGGTGGTCATGGCAGGTCCTCCGTTCTGCGACCCGTCGATGGTGGCGTCTCGGGGCCGGATATCAACGGTGGAAACATCACGGCGCCCCGACGCCCGGGAAGGCGTGTCGATCCGGCATCAGGGGTGGCGTGCCGGGTAACTGGCCAGCAGGTCATGGCGGGCCCCGTCCCGGTGCAGTGTCGAAGCAAAGAGGCCCATCTCCTGCGCGACCACGTCGGGCACGGGCCACTTGTGCGCGATCAGTGCCGCAAGCCGGTCGCGCAGCGTGCCGGAGGGCTGCCGGTTGCCCCGGATCAGCGTGACGTGGGGGCGAAAGCGGCGGCGGGGCAGGTGCAGTCCTGCCATCTCGGCGCTGCGGGCGACCTTGCGCTGCAACTCCACGAGGGCGGGATCGGGGTCGAGCCCCATGAAGACGAGGCCCCGTTCGGGATCGGTGAAGCTGTCGAGCCCGGTGCAGCGCAGCGTGATGCCTGCGAAAGGGATGTCCTGCAGAAAGTCGTTCCAGTCCTCGACGGCCCGGGGCGTCGCCTCGCTGCAGAAGGCGAGGGTCACGTGCATCCGGTCGAGGGGCACGGCCCGCCCGACCGGCGCCGCGTCGAGCACGCGCTCCTGCACGTCGCAGAGGGCGTCTTCCAGAACGGGGGGCAGCGGCAGGGCAACAAAGACACGCATGGCCGCAATAGACAGGGCGGGCCGCGCTGCCGCAACCCGCCCCGCTGGCTATCTTCCGGCGCTTACCCGAGCAGCCGCCGGGCGATCACCTGCGCCTGGATCTCGGCGGCGCCCTCGAAGATGTTGAGGATGCGCGCGTCGCACAGGATGCGGCTGATGGTGTATTCCAGCGCAAAGCCGTTGCCGCCGTGGATCTGCAACCCGTTGTCGGCGGCGGCCCAGGCCACCCGGGCCCCCAGCAGCTTGGCCATCCCGGCTTCGAGGTCGCAGCGGCGGCCTTCATCCTTCTCGCGGGCCGAGAAATAGGTCAGCTGGCGCGCGATCATCAGCTCGACCGCCATCATCGCCAGCTTGCCCGAGACGCGCGGGAACGAGATCAGCGCCTTGCCGAACTGCTTGCGGTCCTGCGCGTAGCGCATCGCCACGTCGAGCGCCGATTGCGCCACGCCGATCGCGCGGGCGGCGGTCTGGATACGGGCGCTCTCGAAGGTCTCCATCAACTGCTTGAAGCCCTTGCCCTCCTCACCGCCGAGCAGGTTCTCGCCCTTGACCCTGAAGTTGTCGAAGCCGAGTTCGTACTCCTTCATCCCGCGGTAGCCGAGCACCTCGATCTCGCCGCCGGTCATCCCTTCGCTGGGGAACGGATGGTCGTCGGTGCCGGGCGTCTTCTCGGCGAGGAACATGGACAGGCCGCGGTAGTCGGTCGTGTTCGGATCGGTCCGGGCGAGCAGGGTCATCACGTGGGCGCGGGCCGCATGGGTGATCCAGGTCTTGTTGCCGGTGATCCGGTAGTCGCCGTTGTCGTCCCTGACCGCGCGGGTGCGCAGCGATCCGAGGTCCGAGCCGGTGTTCGGTTCGGTGAACACGGCGGTCGGAAGAATCTCGGCGCTGGCGAGTTTCGGCAGCCACTGGGCCTTCTGCACGTCGGTGCCGCCCGCGAGGATCAGCTCGGCGGCAATCTCCGACCGGGTGCCGAGCGAGCCGACCCCGATGTAACCGCGCGACAGTTCCTCCGAGACGACGCACATCGAGGCCTTCGACAGCCCGAAGCCGCCGAACTCCTCCGGGATGGTCAGCCCGAACACGCCCATCTCGGCGAGCTCCTCGATCACCTCGAGCGGGATGAGCTCATCCTTCAGGTGCCATTCGTGGGCAAAAGGCTCGATCTTGTCGACGGCATAGCGGCGGAACTGCTCGCGGATCATCTCCAGCTCCTCGTCGAGGCCGGTGGCCCCCACGGTGATGTCCGCGCTGCGCTCGATCATCAACTCGACGAGGCGCGTGCGCGCTGCCTGGCTGTTCCCGGCCTCGGTCAGCCGCGCGATTTCCGGCGTCACCAGCAAGGCGGCCGCGTCGGCGTCGAGGCCGAGGTCCTTCAGGCGCAGCACTTCGCCCTGGCTCATCGGGATGCCGCCCTGCATCTGGGCAAGGTACTCTCCGAAGGCGATCTGGTGCAGCAGCGCCTCGACCTCGCCGAACTTGCCCTCGGCGGTCAGGCGCTCGGCCCAGCCCTGCATCTGGCGCAGCGACTCGACATAGGTGGCAAGCCACGCGAGGCCGTGTGCCGCGGTCTGGTGCGTCTCGATCAATCCGCCCGAGACGCGCCCATCGAGCGAAACGCGGGCGAGCACTGTCGTCCGTGCGAGGTCCAGCAAGGCTTCCACGGGCGGCAGGGCCGCGGAGGTCAGGACCAGCAGGTCGGGCAGCAGGGTCGGGGCCTCGGTGGCGAGGTTCGGGTCTTGTCCGTCGTGGGGCATGTCTCTCTCCATTTCCGGGCGTTGGGGTCAGATAGAGCGTTCGCACCCGCAGCGCAACAAAAATTCGCGGACGCAGCATCCCTTGAAGCAATGTGTCTCAGGGCTATGGCGCTTGTCGGCGGGACACGGGGTGCACCGGCGGCGCCCTTTCCTTTCCCGCAGGCCGGGATTATGCGCGAAGGAACCCCTGAGCCTACCCCGGATCACCCCGATGAGCTACCTGCCCCCCGACCTGACCCTGCTGGCGCTTGCGCTGGCGCTCGGCATCACGCTGGCGGCCGGCATCGTGAAGGGCGCGGTCGGGTTTGCCATGCCGCTGATCATGATTTCGGGCATCTCGTCGATCATGGACCCGAAGCTGGCGCTGGCGGGAATCATCGTACCGATCGTGGTCTCGAACCTGTGGCAGACGCTGCGCGCGGGCCTCGGTCCGGCGTGGGAGGCGGTGGTGGAGTTCCGCCGCTACCTGATCATCGTCTCGCTGGCGATCTTCGCGGCGGCCCAGGGCGTGGCGCTGATCCCGGACCAGGTCTTCTACGCGGTCCTTGGTATCCCGGTGGTGGTGCTGTGCCTGATCCAGCTGATCGGCGTCCGCCTGTCGATCCCGCCGCACCGCCGCAACCTCGCGGAATGGATCATCGGCCTGATCTCGGGCCTGCTCGGCGGATTCGCCGGGACATGGGGGCCGACGACCGTGTTGTTCCTGCTGGCCATCGACACGCCCAAGAAGAAGCAGATGGTGGTTCAGGGCGTGATCTACGGCCTCGGGTCGGTGGTGCTGCTGCTGGCGCACCTGCGCTCGGGCATCCTGAACGCCGGAACCGCGCCGCTGTCGATCCTGCTGGTTCTGCCGGCCTTCATCGGCATGTGGATCGGGTTCCAGATCCAGGACCGGCTGAACGCGACAGCCTTCCGGAAGGTGACGCTGATCGTCCTGACCATCGCGGGCCTGAACCTGGTCCGCAAGGCGTTCATGTAAGGGCTGCGCTCAGTCGGCCGCCCCGAGCCAGTCGAGGATCGCGGCAAGCTCGTCCTCGGCCAGAGGGATCTTCGGCATCGCCTCGAACCCACTGACCGCGCGCCGGATGACGGAGGGCGGCAACCCGCGCAGGTCGCCGGCGGGGCCGTCGTCGGCGCTTTCCCCGTGACACAGGCTGCACCGCAGCCGGAACAGCAGCTGCCCGTCGGACACCTCGGCGGCAAGACCGGGCGAGGGGATCAGGACAAGGGCCAGAAAGAGAACGCGCACCATGCCAGAAGCATGACGCGCGTCCGTTTCACGCCGGTGACAGGCCGGGTCAGCCGATGGCGGCGGCCTTCACGTCGTCGTCGATGTAGGGGACGTACTGGGCGAAGTTCTCGGCGAACATCTCGACCAGCTTCTTCGCCTGGCGATCATAGGCCGCCGGATCGGCCCAGGTGCCGCGCGGGTCGAGCAGGGCGGTGTCCACGTCATGCACGGCCACCGGCACGTCGAAGCCGAAGTTCGGGTCCTTGCGGAACTCGGCATCGTTCAGCGAACCGTCGAGCGCCGCGGTCAGCAGGGCACGCGTGGCCTTGATCGGCATCCGCTTGCCCTCGCCATAGGCCCCGCCGGTCCAGCCGGTGTTGACCAGCCAGCAGGTCGCGCCGTGCTTGTGGATCTTCTCCTGCAGCAGCTTGCCGTAGACCTCCGGGCGGCGCGGCATGAAGGGCGCACCGAAGCAGGTCGAGAAGGTCGGCTCCGGCTCGGTCACGCCGCGCTCGGTCCCGGCCACCTTGGAGGTGAAGCCCGACAGGAAGTGATACATCGCCTGCGCCGGGGTCAGCCGCGCGATGGGCGGCAGCACGCCGAAGGCGTCGCAGGTCAGCATGATGACGTTCTTCGGATGCCCGCCGAGCGCCGAATCCGACGCGTTCGAGATGTAGTCCAGCGGATAGGCGCAGCGCATGTTGGCCGTCAGGCTGTCATCCTCGAAGTCGAGCTCCAGCGTCTCCGGGTCGTAGACCATGTTCTCGATCACGGTGCCGAACTTGGTCGTGGTCGCGAAGATCTCCGGCTCGGCCTCGGCCGACAGGTTGATCGTCTTGGCGTAGCAGCCGCCCTCGAAGTTGAAGATGCCGCGGTCGGACCAGCCGTGCTCGTCGTCGCCGATCAGGACGCGGTTCGGATCGGCCGAGAGGGTCGTCTTGCCGGTGCCCGACAGGCCGAAGAACACGGCGGCGTCGACCGGGTTGCCGATGGCGTGGTTGGCCGAGCAGTGCATCGCCATGACGCCCTTCGACGGCAGGATGTAATTGAGCAGCGTGAACACCGACTTCTTGTTCTCGCCCGCGTACTCGGTGCCGCCGATCAGGATCAGCTTCTTGTCGAAGTTGAGCGCGATCACGGTCTCGCTGCGGCAGTGGTGCCGGGCCGGATCGGCGCGGAACGACGGCACGTTCACGATGGTGAACTCGGGCACGAACCCGTCGAGCTCGGTCCGCTCGGGGCGGCGCAGCAGGTGGCGGATGAAGAGGCCGTGCCACGCAAGCTCGGTCACCATGCGGACGTCGAGGCGCAGCGTCGGATCGGCGCCGCCGTAGAGGTCCTGCACGAAGAGGTCGCGGCCTTTCAGATGCGCGAGCATGTCGGCGTGCAGGGCATCGAAGCCCTCGGCCGACATCTGCGCGTTGTTTTCCCACCAGATCGTGTCGCGCGTCGCGTCGGACAGCACGACATGCTTGTCCTTGGGCGACCGGCCGGTGAACTTGCCGGTGGAGACGAGGAACGAGCCGCCGTTGCCCAGCGTGCCTTCGTTCCGCTTCAGCGCCTGTTCGATCAGCTGTGGCTCGAGCAGGTTGTAATAGACGGTGCCGAGCCCTTCGAAACCCTGGGTTTCCAACGTGTGGGAGGGATTAACCCGTCCGATCGTCATGGCGCTTGCTCCTGCTGTGTTGTCTGAACCGCGCAAAATCCGGCGGCGAAGCGTGCTCGCGGCCCATTTCGTCTCGGGACCGGACCGCCGCACAGTCGGGCTATACCATGCGATCCGGCGGGGGAAACAGGACGGTTGCGCGCAGTTAGCGCAATCACCGGAAAGGATAGCGCAACCATTTTTTCGTTTTATGTCGCGAGTGCCCCGGTGCCGCCGCCGCGGTCGTGTCCCGAACGCCGCGCGCCCGGGTGATTCGGCATTACAGGATTGATTCCCGCCGCCCAAATCCACACAATGCACCGAAAAAAGTATAGGCAGTTGCAGCAGGACAGGAAATCCGCCCATGGCTCGGATCGCGTTGGTCGATGACGACAGGAACATTCTGACATCGGTTTCGATTACACTCGAGGCCGAGGGCTTCGAGGTCGAGACCTACAATGACGGTCAGTCGGCCCTCGACGGGTTCAACCGGCGGATGCCGGACTTGGGGGTCTTCGACATCAAGATGCCCCGGATGGACGGCATGGACCTGCTTCAGCGGGTGCGCCAGAAGTCGAAGATGCCGGTGATCTTCCTCACCTCCAAGGATGACGAGATCGACGAGGTGCTCGGTCTGCGGATGGGCGCGGACGACTACATGCGCAAGCCGTTTTCCGAGCGGCTGCTGGTCGAGCGCATCCGCGCGCTGCTGCGCCGGCAGGAGGCGCTTGCCAACGATACGGGCGACATCGACGAGTCCAAGATCATGGTGCGCGGCAACCTGACGATGGACCCGCTGCGCCACTCGGTGACGTGGAAGGGCAAGGACGTCTCGCTGACCGTGACCGAGTTCCTGCTGCTGCAGGCGCTGGCCCAGCGGCCCGGCTTCGTGAAGAGCCGCGACCAGCTGATGGACGTGGCCTATGACGACCAGGTTTACGTCGACGACCGGACCATCGACAGCCACATCAAGCGCCTGCGGAAGAAGATGCGCATGGCGGACGACGACTTCTCGGCCATCGAGACGCTCTATGGCATCGGGTACAAGTACAACGAAGAATGACCGCTTCGCCCGACATCGAAAAGGGTGACGCCTCCGCGGCGGCCCGGCGCACGCGCCGGTCGCAGGTCGCGCTGGGCGAGGACTGGGTGGTCCCCACCAGCCTCGTCGAGGCGGAGCTGCGCGAGAGTCGGGCAAAGCGCAACATCGTCTCGCTGAACCGCTCCCCGCTGGCGCGCAAGATCATCACCTTCAACCTGCTGGCGCTCGTCATCCTCGTGGCGGGCGTGCTCTACCTGAACCCGTTTCGCGACAGCCTCGTGCTGCAGCGCGAGCGCGGGCTCGTCGGCGAGGCACGGCTGGTCGCGGCGGTGGTCGAGGCCAAGCTGCCGGACGGGACCGCGCTGGACGCCGCCCTCGCCAGCGACCTGGCGAACGGGCTGGTGCTGTCGCCCTCGGTCGAGGTGGCGCTCTTCGGCACGGACGGCACGCAACTGGCCTCGGCGCGGGGAACGGTCGCCGATATCGTCGTGACGGATCGGGCCGACGAGGGCGCCACGGTCATCACCGACCTGCTGAACGCCCTGTGGCGGGTGATTTCCTCCTTCACGGCGCAGGACGACGCCGGCCCTTCGGCCACCGCGCCCGATGTCACGGCCGCCCTGCTGCCGGATGTGCTGGCGGGGATCACCCGCGCCTACAACGGGCGCGACACAGGCGGGGCGCACCAGTTCGCGGTCGGCGCGCCGGTGATGCAGGACGGGATCGTGCGCGGCGCGATTGTGCTGACCACCGCTTCGGGCGAGATCGACCGGCTGGTGCAGCGCGAGCGCGAGCAGGTCCTGCAGATGTTCTTCGTGGCGCTGCTGGTTTCCATCGGCCTGTCGCTGGTGCTGGCGTCCACCATCGCCAACCCGCTGTCCGACCTCGCCGCCGCCGCCGAACTGGGCCGCGACCGCAACGCCCGGAAGATGAGCCCGGGCCGCGTCCGGATCCCCGACCTGACCGCCCGCCCGGACGAGATCGGCCGCCTGTCGGGCGCCCTGCGCGGCATGGTCTCGGCGCTCTACGAACGGATCGACGCGAACGAACAGTTCGCGGCCGACGTGGCCCACGAGATCAAGAACCCGCTCGCCTCGCTCCGCGCGGCCACCGGGACGCTGCGCAAGGCGACGCGCGAAGACCAGCGCGCGCGGCTTCTCGACGTGATCGAGCACGACGTGCGCCGCCTCGATCGTCTCGTCTCCGACATCTCGAACGCCTCGCGCCTCGACAGCGAACTGGTGCGCGAGGAAGAAGAGACCTTCGACCTGCTGAAGATGCTGTCGAACCTGATCGACTATCACCGGCAGGAGGCCGAGGAGCAGGGGATCGACTTCATCTCGGACCTGCCCGGCAAGCCGATCATGATCCAGGGTCTGGAACCGCGCCTGGCGCAGGTCTTCGTGAACCTGCTGTCCAACGCCATCTCGTTCTGCGAGGCGGGCGACGCCGTGCGTCTCTGGGTGCGTCAGCGCGACAACCGGGTGCTGGTCGTGGTCGAGGACACCGGACCGGGCATCCCCGAGTCGGCGCTGACCAAGATCTTCACGCGGTTCTACTCCGAGCGTCCCGAGAAGCAGTTCGGCAATCATTCCGGCCTCGGCCTCGCGATCTCGAAACAGATCGTCGAGGCGCATGGCGGCGTGATCTGGGCGGAAAACATCCTGCCGACCCGGGCCCACGCCACCTCCGACCCGCTGGGTGCCCGCTTCGTGGTGGGTCTGCCGGTGTGAGGACCGAGGCAGGCACGCCGGATCGTGTTCTGCTGCCGGTGCCCGACGCTCCCGACGGGGTTGCCAATTTGCACGCGAGCGCGGTTGCGTTCGGGGGGTGCGGCCTGCTGATCCTGGGGCGGGCGGGCAGCGGCAAGTCCACGCTGGCGCTGCGCCTGATGGCGTTGGGGGCGGGGCTGGTGTCCGACGACCAGACCATGTTGCGCCTCGAGGCCCGGGACGTGCTGCTCGACGCCCCGCCCGCCATCGCGGGCCTGATCGAGGCGCGGGGCGTGGGCCTGCTCGAAGCCGCGCCGACCGGGCCCGTTCCGCTGGCGCTGATCGTGGATCTCGACCAGACCGAAACCGCGCGCTTGCCGCCACAGCGCGCGGTCTATGTCCTCGGCTATCCGTTTAGACTGTTGCACGCCGCGCCCGGCCCGGCTTTCCCGGAGGCACTGCTGCAAGCCCTGAAGGGGGGAGTGAGGCCCCTGGCATGATCGCGCTTGAACCCGAGGTCCCACCGATGGCGTTGCAACGTCTTGTCCTCGTGACGGGCCCTTCGGGGGCCGGGCGCACGACGGCGATCCGCGCGCTCGAGGATCTGTCGTTCGAGGCGATCGACAACCTGCCGCTGTCCCTGCTTCCGCGCCTTCTGGAAGGTCCGCCGACCGGGCGGCCGCTCGCGGTGGGCGTGGACGTGCGCACGCGGGATTTCTCGGTCGCGGCGTTCCTCGAAACGCTGGACATGCTGGCGACCCGCAGCGACGTGCACACCGAACTGCTCTACCTCGACTGTGCCCCGGACGTGCTGCTGCGCCGCTTTTCCGAGACGCGCCGCCGTCACCCGATGGCCCCGGCCGAAAGCCCGTCGCAGGGCGTCGAGCGCGAGCTTGACCTGCTTGCCCCGATCCGCGCACGGGCGGACCGGCTCGTGGATACCTCCGAGCTGACGCTGCACGATCTGCGCCAGGAACTGGCCGAGAGCTTCCTGCCCGAAGGGACCGCCCGGCTGGCCGTGTCGGTGATGTCCTTCTCCTACAAGCGCGGGGTGCCGCGCGGCGCGGACATGGTTTTCGACTGCCGGTTCCTGCGGAACCCCTACTGGGAACCGTCGCTGCGCGCGCTTGACGGCCGCAGCGCCGCCGTCGCGGCCTATGTCGAGGCGGACGACCGTTTCGCCCCCTTCGTCGCGCGCGTCACGGACCTGTGTGCCCTGCTGCTGCCCGCCTACCGCGACGAGGGCAAATCCCATCTCGCCATCGCCTTTGGCTGCACCGGCGGGCAACACCGCAGCGTGATGATGTCCGAGCATCTGGCGAGGGGACTTGCGGCGGCCGGGTGGCAGGTGTCTATAAGGCACAGGGAGCTGGATCGGGTGGCCGTCACGAGTGCCACGTCGGGAAGCGGGAAGGCCACTTGATCGGGATCGTCATCGTCGCCCACGGAGGCCTCGCGCGCGAGTATCTCTCGGCCGTCGAGCATGTCGTGGGCAAGCAGTCGGGCGTCCGCGCGATCTCGATAGAGCCCGATCATGACAGAGGTGCGAAGCAGGCCGAGATTTGTGCCGCCGCAGACGATGTCGATACCGGGGACGGCGTGGTGGTGGTGACCGACATGTTCGGCGGGTCGCCGTCCAACCTGTCGCTGATGGCGTGCAACCCGACCGACCGGCGCATCCTTTACGGGGCCAACCTGCCGCTGCTGATAAAGCTGGCGAAGTCGCGCCATCTCAGCGTCGCGGCCGCCGTCGAACTGTCGAAGCAGGCGGGTCGGCGCTACATCAACGATTTCGACGCCAGCCAGTAGACGGACGTGCCATGCCCCGGATGACCCTCGACATCATCAACGAGAAAGGCCTTCACGCCCGCGCCTCGGCGAAATTCGTCGAAACGGTCGAGGCCCATGACGCCGAGGCCGAGGTGTTCCGTGACGGCACCAGCGCGCCGGGCGACTCGATCATGGGGCTTTTGATGTTGGCAGCGTCCCGCGGAACCACTATCGAGGTTGAAACCCGGGGGCCCGAGGCTGACAAGCTGGCTGCGGCGCTCAAGGCGCTGGTCGAGGCCCGGTTCGGAGAGGACTTCTAGGCTGCGGCCCGTTTCCGGCGAGACCCGACTTGGTGGACAGCACGACTGATACCCGTCGCCTTCCGACCGCCCCGCCGGCGGCCTCGGTGCACGTGCCGGTCGCGGTGCCCGCCGAGGGCGAGCCGGCGAAGAAGCCCTACGACAAGCGCGAACTCAGCTACGCGCGCACCTTCACCAACCCGTGGTCCTCCACGATCATCCGCGCGATGGAGTGGCTGACCGGCAAGCTCACCCTGCTGCGGCTGATCCGCAAGTTCGAGGCCGAGGGCGTCGTCTCGGGTCAGGCTTTCTGGGACCGCGCGCTGCGGATCATGGGGATCACCGTCGAGACGCCCGCGGATCAACTGGCCCGCATTCCCGCCGAAGGCCCGGTCGTCGTGGTGGCCAACCACCCGCACGGGCTGGTGGACGGCATGGTCTTGGCCAAGCTGATCGGGCAGGTGCGCACGGACTACAAGATCCTGACCCGGTCCCTGCTGACCGACGTGGACGAGGTGCGCGACTTCATGTTGCCGGTGCCGTTCCCGCATGAGGACGACGCGCTGCAGAAGAACCTGACGATGCGGGCCGCAGCGATGGGGCACCTCGCGGCGGGCGGCGTGATCGTGCTGTTCCCGGCCGGGGTCGTCGCGTCCTCGCCGACGCTCTTCGGTCCCGCGGTCGAGGCCGAGTGGAACCCCTTCACCGCCAAGATGATCCAGCGCAGCAACGCCGTTGTCGTGCCGATCCGGTTCCCGGGACAGAACTCGCGCTGGTACCTGATGGCAAACCGCATCTCGGCCACCCTGCGGCAGGGCCTCCTGCTGCACGAGGTGGTGCATGCGCTGAACCAGCCGCAGGCGCCCGTGATCGGTCAGCCGATAGATCGCGCCGAGATCGCGGCGTGGAAGAACAACCCGCGCGGGTTCATGGCGTGGCTGCGCGAGCGCACGCTGGGGCTGACCGGCTGACCCTCAGCGGGTCGGGACCGGCTCGCCGCCGCGATAATCGTAGAACCCGCGCTGCGTCTTGCGGCCCAGCCATCCGGCCTCGACATACTTGGTCAGCAGCGGGCAGGGGCGGTACTTGGT
>JAUHZL010000442.1 GCA_030425945.1 Alphaproteobacteria bacterium
GCGACGGACTGGCCGTCGCCGATCAGCCGGTCGAACAGCGACACCGCCCGGTTCACCCAGTAGATCAGCACGATCACCAGGGAGAAAAACCCGAACACGACCATAAGTTGGCCAAGTACGTAGCGATCGAACCGTGCCAGCATTCGCGCCGGTCTTCCTTGTCTGCCCCTCCGGCGACCCTAGCGGAAAAGGGCAGGCCCGCAAACTGCAATCTGGCCAAGCGGCACCGGGCTGCCTAGGTAGGATCAGGCAGTCAGAACCAACCGGGAGCCCCGCCATGACCGACCTCGTCCCCCTCGATTTCGCCGCTCCGGACCTCGGCACGCTCGCCGACCTCGCGGGCTGCGTCGCGGTGCTGGTGTCGGAGACCGGTCAGCTCGACCCCGGCGCGCGCCGCCTGAACCGGCTGACGCGGGGCGCGGTCGAGCGGCTGGTCGGCTCGGAGGGCTTCGAGAAGGGCAAGCCGGGCGACGTCTTCCCGGTCGGCTGGCCCGCGGGCATGGCCGCCGAGACGCTGGTCGTCGTCAAGCTGCCGCGCAAGACCATCGCGGCCGAGGCGCGGCGGGCAGGGGCGGCCCTGGCAAAGGCGGCGGGCGGCAAGGCGCTGACGGTGCATGCCGGCAGCCACCCGATGGCCGCGGTCATCGCCGAGGGGATCACGCTCCGGACCTATTCCTACGACGAGGTGCGCACTGCGGAGGGCGAGCCTGCCAAACCCGTCACCCTGCTCTGCGCGAAGCCGGAGGAGATGGCCGCCGCCTATGCTCCGCTGCGCGCCGCCGCCGAAGGGGTCGTGTTCACCCGCGACCTGACAAACGCGCCCGCGAACGTGCTGACCACGACCGAGTTCGCCCGCCGCCTGACCGAGCTGCGCGCGCTCGGTCTCGAGGTCGAGGTGCTGGACGAGGCCGAGCTGGAGCGGCTGGGCATGCGCACGCTGCTCGGCGTCGGCCAGGGCTCGGAAAGCCCCAGCCACGTCGTGGTGATGCAGTGGAAGGGCGCCGAGGGCGCGCCCTTCGCGCTGATCGGCAAGGGGGTCGTGTTCGATACCGGCGGCATCTCGATCAAGCCCGCCGCGGGCATGGAAGAGATGACGATGGACATGGGCGGCGCGGGCGTCGTGGCAGGCGTGATGAAGACGCTCGCCCTGCGCAAGGCGAAGGCGCATGTCGTGGGCCTCGTCGGCCTCGTCGAGAACATGCCCGACGGCCGGGCGCAGCGGCCGGGCGATGTCGTGCGCTCGATGAAGGGCGACACGGTCGAGGTGATCAACACCGACGCCGAGGGCCGCCTCGTGCTGGCCGATGTGCTCTGGTACGCGCAGGAGCGGTTCCAGCCCTCGGGGATGATCGACCTCGCCACGCTGACCGGGGCGATCATCATCGCGCTCGGGCACGAGAAGGCCGGGGTCTTCGCCAATGACGACCGGCTCGCGGACGCGATCCTCGCCGCCGCGGGGGCCGAGGACGAAGGCGCCTGGCGGATGCCGCTCGCCCCGGCCTATGACAAGCTCCTCAAGAGCCGCGTCGCCGACATGAAGAACGTCGGCGGGCGGCCGGGCGGCTCGATCACCGCGGCGCAGTTCCTGCAGCGCTTCGTGAAGGAGGGCACGCCCTGGGCGCATCTCGACATCGCGGGCGTGGCCTCGGTGTCGTCCGAGACCGCCTATGCCCCCGCGGGGGCCACGGGCTGGGGCGTGCGGGCGCTGAACCGGCTGATCCGCGACCGCTACGACGGCTGAGGCCCGGCATGGGGGCGGCGTATTTCTACCACATGACCCGGACGCCGCTGGAGGCGACGCTGCCGATGCTGCTCGGCAAGTCGCTGGAGGCGGGCTGGCGCGTGCTGGTCCGCGCCCCCGATCCCGAGCGGCAGCGCTGGCTCGACGATCTGCTGTGGCAGCGCCCCGAGGACGGCTTCCTGCCGCACGGGCTGGCGGGCGATGCGCGCGCCGCCGATCACCCGGTCCTGATCGCGGGACCGGAGGCGGCGCTCGGCGACCGCACGGCGCTGGTCTCGATCGACGGCGCGGCGCTGTCCCCGGTCGAGGTGCAGGCGGCAGAGCGGGCGATGATCCTCTTCGACGGCCGCTCGGACAGCGCGGTGGCGCAGGCGCGGTCCCAATGGCGCGCCCTGACCGAGGCGGGCTGCGGCGCGCAATACTGGGCGCAGGAGGACGGCGGCTGGGTCAAGAAGAGCGAGAAGGCCGGCGCGTAACCCCTTCTTCTTGGGAAAAATACTCCCGCCGGAGGCGTCGCGCGCAGCGCGAGGCGGGCCGCGGTCCGCGGCGCGTTTCAGCGCGTCAGGATCAGCCGGTCGCGC
>JAUHZL010000443.1 GCA_030425945.1 Alphaproteobacteria bacterium
GTCCGCCGCGACACTTCCAAAACGTCACTGTCCCTCAAACTCAAAAGGGCAGGCTGGGACGAAGCCTTTCTACGCAAACTTCTCACCAATATCTCAACAACTTAGGCCATAAGCGATTGCCCTGTCCGGCAGCCGGGGTCAGCACCGAAGGTCCGGCCCGGCGAAAGGGCTTTCCAAGCCCGACGACACCCGCTATACGCGCGCATCTCTACGGGCCCTGCTGGACGACATCTCGGCTTGTGCCATCCCTCAGATCCGAAAGGAGCATACGATGTCGATCACCGCTGAAGAAAAGACCCGTCTGATCAAGCAGTACGGCACCAAGGACGGCGACACCGGTTCGCCCGAGGTTCAGGTCGCGATCCTGACCTCGCGCATCACCACGCTGACCGAGCACTTCAAGACCCACAAGAAGGACAACCATTCCCGCCGGGGTCTGCTCAAGCTCGTGGCTCAGCGCCGCAAGCTGCTCGACTACGTCAAGCGCAAGGACGAAGCGCGTTACACCTCGCTGATCCAGAACCTCGGCATCCGCCGCTGATCTGCGCCGCACCGCAATGACGAAGGGCCGCCCGCAGCGGCCCTTTTTCGTTTCGACCGGTCAGGGACGCTGGATGATGACGCACTCCATCGCGGTATCGCCCAACACCCGCGTATGATGACCCTTGCCGTGGGTGTCCTCCATGCGCCAGACATCGCCCGGCCCGATCTCGCGCACCTCGCCGTCGCTGGCAGTCACCGCAATCCACCCGCGGAGGCAGACGAGGACCTGTGCCCGCGGCGTCGGATGCGGCGGCTCGTCCCATCCGGCCGCCAGGCGCAGGAACAGCGTTCCGGTCGCCGGTTCGGTCTCCGATATCTCGATCGCCTTGGCCGGCGGCGCGAAGCTGCGCTCCTCGACCGTCACGGCCACCTCGCGCCAATGGCTTTCACCGTCGGGACCCGCATGGAGATGATGGTAGTGCATGGGCATTGCTCCTTCGCAGGCCGCACGCCCCGGGGCCGCGGAATGGCGCTGACTGCATTGCCCGTTTCCCTCTGTCCACAAAACGTGTAAATGCGCGCCATCTGAGACGTGACGCTTCGACCCCGGCGCATGGAATGATGAAGGGGTCGGCGGCAATGGGGCCGCCAGTCAAACGGGAGACCCGGAGGGCCGGGAGTGCTCCCTTACAGGATACGCTGATGTTCAACGTTACCACGAAATCGATGCAGTGGGGGGAGGAAACCCTCACTCTGGAAACGGGCAAGGTCGCCCGTCAGGCCGACGGCTCGGTGATCGCCACCCTTGGCGAAACCAGCGTGATGGCCAACGTCACCTACGCCCGCGAGCAGAAGCCGGGCCAGGATTTCTTTCCGCTGACGGTTCACTACCAGGAAAAATACTACGCGGCCGGCAAGATCCCCGGCGGCTTCTTCAAGCGCGAGGCGCGTCCGACCGAGAAGGAAACGCTGACCGCGCGCCTGATCGACCGTCCGATCCGCCCGCTGTTCGTCCCGGGCTTCAAGAACGAAGTCCTGGTGATGTGCACCGTGCTCAGCCATGACCTCGAGAACGATCCGGACGTCGTGGCGATGATCGCCGCGTCGGCCGCGCTGACCATCTCGGGCGTGCCGTTCATGGGCCCGATCGCGGGCTGCCGCGTCGGCTTCGTCGGTGGCGAGTATGTGCTGAACCCGGCCGTCAGCGACATGACCCAGCTGCGCAACAACCCCGAGCAGCGCCTCGACCTCGTCGTCGCCGGCACCAAGGACGCCGTGATGATGGTGGAGTCGGAAGCCTACGAGCTGTCCGAGGCCGAAATGCTGGGTGCCGTGAAGTTCGGCCACGAGCAGATCCAGCCGGTGATCGACCTGATCATCGCGCTCGCCGAGGACTCGGCGAAGGAGCCGTTCGACTTCACCCCGCCCGACTACGCGGATCTCTATGCCAAGGTCAAAAGCCTCGGCGAGACCCAGATGCGGGCCGCCTTCGCGCTGCGCGACAAGCAGGAGCGCACCAACGCCATCGCCGCGGCCCGGGCCGCCGTGAAGGCCGGTCTGACCGAGGAAGAAGCCGCCGACCCGAACCTCGGCTCGGCCTTCAAGAAGCTCGAGTCCTCGATCCTGCGCGGCGACATCATCAACGGTGGCGCCCGGATCGACGGCCGCGACCGCACCACGGTCCGTCCGATCGTGTCCGAGGTCGGCATCCTGCCGCGCACCCACGGCTCGGCGCTGTTCACCCGCGGCGAGACGCAGGGCCTCGTGGTCACCACGCTCGGCACCGGCGACGACGAGCAGATGATCGACGCGCTTGAGGGCACCTACCGCTCGAAC
>JAUHZL010000051.1 GCA_030425945.1 Alphaproteobacteria bacterium
GCCTGTGCCTGCTGACCCCCGACATGCAGAACCGGCGAATCCTCGACCGGAACTTCATCGATGCCGGGCTGGAGGCGCGCGCGGACATCGAATCGAACTCGACCGTGGTCCTCGTGACGAACGTGCTGGAAGGCGGCTGGGTCACCATCCTGCCCGCCGACATGGCGCGGATGCTGGCGGGGGACAAACCGATCGCCGTGGTGCCGATCGGCGGCGGCAGCCGCCAGCCCGGCGTCGGCCTGATCGCGCCCTACCAGGAGCCGCATACCCCCGTCCTGCAGGCGCTGCTCGACGAGGCGCAGGACCTCGCCGAACGCGCCTCGGCGCGCACGCCCGCTTGATAGAATTTATCTATCGACTGACGATTTTCCGATATTGAATTGGCATCGCACCTCCCGCACACAGGCGCGCAAGACGTCCAGCCTGCGAGCGCCCCATGCCCCAGACCCCTGCCCAGCCCGACATCGCGGAGCTGTCCGCCCTGATCGAGGCGCACCTGCACCTGGAAGGGCCACTGCTGCCGATCCTCCACGCCCTGCAGGCCGCCCACGGTCATATCCCGGAGGCGGCGCTGCCGCTGATCGCGAGCGCCCTCAACATCACCCGGGCAGAGCTTCACGGGGTGATCTCCTTCTACCATGACTTCCGCACCGCCCCGGCGGGACGGCACGTGCTGAAGATCTGCCGGGCCGAGGCCTGCCAGTCGATGGGGGCGACCGGCATTGCCGAGGCCACGCTGAAAAAGCTGGGCCTCGACTGGCACGGCACCACGACCAACGGCGCGGTGACCGTCGAGCCGGTCTATTGCCTCGGCCTCTGCGCCTGCGCGCCTGCCGCGATGCTGGACGACCGCGTCGTCGGCCGCGTCGATGCCGCCAAACTCGACACCCTGCTCGCGGAGGCCGGCGCATGAAGATCCGCGTTCCGATGGACAGCGCCGCCAAGGCGCTCGGGGCCGACGCCGTCGCCGACGCCCTCCGCACCGCCTCCGAGGCGGCCGGGATCGACGTCGAGATCATCCGCACCGGCTCGCGCGGGATGATCTGGCTGGAACCGCTGGTCGAGGTCGAGATCGATGGCATCCGCCACGGCTACGGGCCCGCCACCCCCGCCGACGCCGCCGCGATCCTTGCGGGTGACAGCAACACCGCGCTCGGACCGGTCGAGGAGCTCGACTGGATGAAACGCCAGACCCGGCTGACCTTCGCGCGGGTGGGCGTGATCGACCCGCTGAACCTCGACGAGTACGCGGCCCACGGCGGCCTCTCTGGCCTGCGCCGCGCGCTGGGGATGAGCGCCGAGGCCATCGTGGACGAGGTCAAGACCTCGGGCCTGCGCGGCCGCGGCGGCGCGGGTTTCCCGACCGGCATCAAGTGGGACACCGTGCGCCTCGCCGAGGCGCCGCAGAAATACATCGTCTGCAACGCCGACGAGGGCGACTCGGGCACCTTCGCCGACCGGATGATCATGGAAGGCGACCCCTTCACCCTGATCGAGGGCATGGTGATCGCCGGGCTCGGCACCGGGGCGACCAAGGGCTATGTCTACATCCGCTCGGAATACCCCGACGCCATCGCAGTGATGGGCCGTGCGGTCGAGACGGCCCGCGCCGCGGGCCTGCTCGGCGACGTGCTCGGCTCGGGGCGGATCTTCGACCTCGAGATCCGCGTCGGCGCGGGGGCCTATGTCTGCGGCGAGGAGACGTCGCTGCTGAACTCGCTCGAAGGCAAGCGCGGCGTCGTCCGCGCAAAGCCGCCGCTGCCCGCGCTCGAAGGGCTCTTCGGCCGTCCGACCGTGGTCAACAACGTCCTCTCGCTGGCCACCGTGCCGGTGATCTTCGAGAAGGGCGCCGCGCATTACGCGGGCTTCGGCCTCGGCCGCTCGAAGGGCACGATGCCGATCCAGATCGCCGGGAACGTGGCGCGCGGCGGCCTCTTCGAGACCGCCTTCGGGATGCCGCTGGGCGAGTTGGTCAACGAGATCGCGGGCGGCACCGCGACCGGCCGCCCGGTCAAGGCGGTGCAGGTCGGCGGGCCGCTCGGGGCCTATTTCGCGCCCGCCAGGTTCGACACGCCCTTCGGCTACGAGGAATTCGACGGCCAGGGCGGGCTGATCGGTCATGCCGGGATCGTCGTCTTCGACGACCGCGCCGACATGCTGGGCATGGCGCGCTTCGCGATGGAGTTCTGCGCGGTGGAAAGCTGCGGGAAATGCACCCCCTGCCGGATCGGCGCCGTGCGCGGCGTCGAGACGCTGGACCGCATCCGGCACGGCGACGCCTCCGCCATCCCGCTGCTGACCGATCTCTGCGCCACGATGAAGGACGGCTCGCTCTGCGCGCTCGGGGGCTTCACGCCCTACCCGGTCCTGAGCGCGCTGGAGCAGTTCCCCGACGAGTTCGCCGTGCCCCGCGTGGCCGCCGAGTGACGGGCGCCGGGGGCGCTGCCCCCGGACCCCCGGAGTATTTTCGCCAAGAAGAAGGGCGGAGGACGACCATGAAAGACTTCATCATTCCCTGGGACGCGGACCGCGACATGGGCACCCCCGCCCGCGAGGGCAAGCCGGTCACCCTGACCATCGACGGCTTCGAGGTCACGGTGCCCGCGGGCACCAGCGTGATGCGGGCGGCGGCCGAGGCCGGGCTGCAGATCCCGAAGCTCTGCGCCACCGACAGTCTCGAGGCGTTCGGCTCCTGCCGTCTCTGCGTGGTCGAGATCGAGGGGCGGCGCGGCACGCCCGCCTCCTGCACCACGCCGGTGGCGCCGGGCATGGTCGTGCACACCCAGTCCGCGAAGGTGAAGACAATCCGCAAGGGGGTGATGGAGCTCTATATCTCGGACCACCCGCTCGACTGCCTGACCTGCGCCGCGAACGGCGATTGCGAGCTGCAGGACATGGCGGGCGCGGTCGGGCTGCGCGACGTGCGCTACACCGCGCCCCCGGAGACCGGGCTCGCCAACCACTTCGCACCCCGCAACACCAGCGGCGAGGCCAACCCGGAGTGGCTGCCGAAGGACGATTCGAACCCCTACTTCACATATGACCCGTCGAAATGCATCGTCTGCTCGCGCTGCGTGCGGGCCTGCGAGGAGGTGCAGGGCACCTTCGCGCTGACGATAGCGGGCCGGGGCTTCGACAGCCGCGTCTCCGCCGGGGCGGCGGGCGACGACTTCCTGTCCTCGGACTGCGTGTCCTGCGGCGCCTGCGTGCAGGCCTGCCCGACCGCGACCCTGCAGGAGAAGTCGGTGATCGAACTGGGCACCCCCACGCGCTCGGTGGTCACGACCTGCGCCTATTGCGGCGTCGGCTGCTCGTTCAAGGCGGAACTGAACGGCGACGAGCTGGTGCGCATGGTGCCCTGGAAGCACGGCAAGGCGAACCGGGGCCATTCCTGCGTGAAGGGCCGCTTCGCCTGGGGCTATGCCACCCACCGCGACCGCATCCTGAACCCGATGATCCGCGACCGGATCGACGAGCCGTGGCGCGAAGTGTCCTGGGCCGAGGCGATCGGCTTCGCCGCGACCAGGCTGCGCGGCCTGCAGCAGACCCACGGCCGCAAGTCGATCGGGGTCATCACCTCGAGCCGCTGCACCAACGAGGAGACCTTCCTCGTCCAGAAGCTGGCCCGGGCGGTCTTCGGCAACAACAACACCGACACCTGCGCGCGGGTCTGCCATTCGCCCACCGGCTACGGCCTGGGACAGACCTTCGGCACCTCGGCGGGCACGCAGGACTTCGACTCGGTCGAGCACACCGACGTCGTCATCGTGATCGGCGCGAACCCGACCGACGGGCATCCGGTCTTCGCCTCGCGGCTGAAGAAGCGCCTGCGGCAGGGCGCGAAGCTGATCGTGATCGACCCGCGCCGGATCGACCTCGTGAAGTCCGCCCATGTCGCGGCGGCGCATCACCTCGCGCTGCGCCCCGGCACCAACGTCGCCGTGGTCACCGCGCTTGCCCATGTCATCGTCACCGAAGGCCTGATGGACGAGGCCTATATCCGCGAGCGCTGCGACTGGGACGAGTTCCAGGAGTATGCCGAGTTTGTCTCGGACCCGCGCCACAGCCCGGAGGCGACCGCCCTGCTGACCGGCGTTCCGGCGGACGAGCTGCGCGCCGCGGCCCGCACCTTTGCCACCGGCGGCAACGGCGCGATCTACTACGGCCTCGGCGTGACCGAGCACAGCCAGGGCTCGACCACGGTCATGGGCATCGCGAACCTCGCCATGCTGACCGGCAACGTCGGGCGCAAGGGCGTGGGCGTGAACCCGCTGCGCGGGCAGAACAACGTGCAAGGCTCCTGCGACATGGGCAGCTTCCCGCACGAACTGCCGGGCTACCGGCATGTCAAGCGCGACGACGTGCGTGACATCTTCCGCCAGGCCTGGGGCGTCGAGATCGACCCCGAGCCGGGCCTGCGCATCCCGAACATGCTGGACGCCGCGGTGGATGGCACCTTCAAGGGGCTCTACTGCCAGGGCGAGGACATCCTGCAATCCGACCCGGACACCAAGCATGTCGCCGCGGGCCTCGCCGCGATGGAGTGCGTGATCGTCCACGACCTGTTCCTGAACGAGACCGCGAACTACGCGCATGTCTTCCTGCCCGGCTCGACCTTCCTCGAGAAGGAGGGCACCTTCACCAACGCCGAGCGCCGCATCAACCGGGTGCGCAAGGTGATGGCGCCGCGCAACGGCTATGCCGACTGGGAGATCACCCAGATGCTGGCGAATGCCATGGGCGCGGGCTGGACCTATACCCACCCCGCCGAGGTGATGGCCGAGATCGCCGCCACCACCCCCAGCTTCGCGGGCGTCACCTACGAGCTGCTCGAGGAAAAGGGCTCGGTCCAGTGGCCCTGCAACGAGGCCAACCCGGACGGCACGCCGCTGATGCACGTCGACGGCTTCGTGCGCGGCAAGGGGCGCTTCATCGTCACCGAGTACGTCGCCACCGACGAACGGACCGGACCGCGCTTCCCGCTCCTGCTGACCACGGGCCGCATCCTGTCGCAGTACAACGTCGGCGCGCAGACCCGGCGCACCGCGAACACGGTCTGGCATGCGGAGGACGTGCTGGAGATCCACCCGCACGACGCCGAGAACCGCGGCGTGAAGGACGGCGACTGGGTGCGCCTCGCCTCGCGCTCGGGCGAGACGACGCTGCGCGCGAAGATCACCGACCGGGTCAGCCCGGGGGTGGTCTACACCACCTTCCACCACCCCGACACGCAGGCCAACGTGATCACCACCGACTACTCGGACTGGGCGACGAACTGCCCCGAGTACAAGGTGACCGCGGTGCAGGTGGCGCTGTCGAACGGGCCGTCCGACTGGCAGGAGGACTATGCCGCGCAGGCCGAGCGCGCGCGCCGCATCCTGCCCGCGGCGGAGTGAGGCGATGACCGGCGCGGTGCGGACGGCGCAGGGACTGGCGGTGCGGGGCGGCGTGGCCCGCGCCGTGACCGTCACCCTGCCCGAGGAAACCCCCGTCGCGCTGGTCTACAACGGCTCCACGCAGGCCGTGATGATGGCGAGCCCACAGGACATCGAGGACTTCGCGCTGGGGTTCTCGCTGTCCGAAGGCGTGATCGCCGATCCGGCCGAGATCGACAGCCTCGACGTGATCGCCCATGACGCCGGGATCGAAGCCCGGATGTGGCTCGCCGACGACCGGGCCGAGGCGCTGGCGGCCCGCCACCGCGCGATGACCGGGCCGGTGGGCTGCGGGCTCTGCGGGATCGACAGCCTCGACGCCGCGCTGCGGCCCCTGCCCCGGCTCGACGGCGGCGCGCTGCGCTTCACCGCGGCCGAGATCGACGCCGCCGGGGCCGCGCTGACCGGGCGTCAGCCGCTCCACGACCGCACCCGCGCGGTGCATGCGGCGGGCTTCCTGCGTCCCGGCACCGGCCTCGTCACCGCCCGCGAGGATGTCGGCCGCCACAATGCCCTCGACAAGCTGATCGGCGCGCTGGCGCGGGCGGGCGAGGACCCCGCCACCGGCGCGATCGTGGTCACCAGCCGCCTGTCGCTCGACATGGTGCAGAAATGCGTGATGGCGGGCGCCCCCGTGCTGATCGGCGTCTCCGCGCCCACCGCCCATGCCCTGCGGCTGGCCGAGGACGCGGGGCTGACCCTCGTCGCGCAGGCCCGCGGGCAGGGCTTTGACCTCTACACCCATCCCGACCGAATCCTGACCGGAGCCGAATCCCATGTCGCCTGAGAAGATGGTCCATATGGCGAACCAGATCGCCACGTTCTTCGCCACCCAGCCGGGCGAGGACGCCCCGGGCAAGATCGCGGCCCATATCAACGATTTCTGGGAACCCCGGATGCGCGCGCAACTCGCCGCACATGTCGAGGCCGGGGGCACCGGCCTCTCCCCGCTGGTGCTGGCCGCGATGGACGCCGTCAAGGTCCCGGCGGAGTGACCTCCCCCGCCCGCCGCGCCGCCATCATCCAGGCGGCGGCGTGGTGCAGGATCGGCATGTCGCCCCCCGCCAGCCGGGCGTCGATCTCGGACGGCGTCAGCGGCACCACCTCCATCGTCTCGAGGTCGCCCGCGTCGGGGGCGCGTTCCGGCACGCAGTCGAAAGCCGCGAAATAGGTCCCGGTGCTGCCGACCTGGTTGCCGTTGTCGATGAAGCGGCCCAGCTCGACCAGCCGCCCGGCCCGGTGGCCGGTCTCCTCCATCAGCTCGCGCGCCATCGCCGCGGCCGGGTCCTCGCCGGGATCGATGTAGCCCGCCGGGAAGGTCGTGCTGACCCGGCCCAGCCCGTGCTTGTAGGTCCGGAGCGTCAGCACCTCGCCCGACACGGTGAACGGGACGCAGACCACGAATGCCCCGAAGCGCACCTGGTAGAAATCCGGCACGATCACGCCCCGGTCGGTCTCGACCTCCTGGCGGATCACCTCGAACCAGGGCCGGTGCGACATCAGCACGGTCTCGCGCAGGGTCTTCCAACTGGCCATGTCCGGTCTCCGCAAATCGTTCGAGCGCGACCTAACCGGCACGCGGGCGGCGTTCCAAGGCCATTCTTTCGCCGGAAAGCCGCGCGAGCCTGATCCGGTTGAGAGCAGAGAGACAAGGAGAGCCGCCAATGGCCCCGACCCCGCAGACCCCCGACCCCGAGGCGGCCCAGCCCGAGCGCAGCCTGCGCCATGCCCAGCCGCGTCCCGCCCCCGCCCCGGAAGACACCGCGCAGCAGCGCCCGTTCCGCTTTACCGACTGGGCGAGCCTCTGAGACCGCGCTAGCCTGCCGCGCATGAGCGCCGCCGACGACCCCGTGACCGCGATCCGCAACCTCGGCCCCGCGATGGCCGCCGAGTTCGCGCGCGCCGGTCTGACCAGCGCCACCGAGATCCGCGAGATCGGCGCCGACGCCGCCTATTCCCGGCTGCTGTCGACCGGCCACAAGGCGCATTTCATCGCCTACTATGCCCTCGTCCTCGGCCTGCAGGGCCGCCCGTGGAACGACGCCACCCCGGACGAGAAAGCCGCCCTGCGCACCCGCTTCGACGCGCTCAAGGCCCGCACCACACCCGCCGACACCGCCCTCGACCGGGCCCTCGCCGAGATCGGGGTCCTGCCGAGGCGGTAGTCCCCAACGAAAAACGGCCCCCCGCGCGGGAGGGCCGTTCGTGATCGTCCGGATCAGAAGTGCGGCGGCTCAGCCGACCAGTTCGAGACCCGAGAAGAAGTACGCGATCTCGACCGCGGCGGTCTCCGGGGCGTCCGAGCCGTGGACCGAGTTCTCGCCGATCGACAGGGCGAATTCCTTGCGCACGGTGCCCTCGGCGGCCTGCTCGGGGTTGGTCGCGCCCATCACTTCGCGGTTCTTCGCGATGGCGTCCTCGCCCTCGAGCACCTGCACGACGACCGGCTCGGAGGACATGAACTCGACGAGCTCGCCGTAGAACGGACGGGCCTTGTGGACCTCGTAGAACTTGCCCGCCTGGGCCGGGGACAGGTGAATGCGCTTCTGCGCCACGATCCGCAGGCCGGCGGCCTCGAACTTGGCGTTGATCGCGCCGGTCAGGTTGCGGCGGGTGGCGTCGGGTTTGATGATCGACAGGGTGCGCTCGATGGCCATGAACGTCTCGCTCCGAATGGGGATGAAAACCTGCGCGGCGCGTAGCACGCAGGCGACGCCTTGAAAAGGGCACGCGGACCGCTCAGGCCGGACCGCCGTCGATCCCCAGCCGGCGCCCGTTCCGCACCGCCATCACACCGAAGGCCAGCGCCGCCAGCGCCACCGCGATCATCAGCGCCAGCAGGCGCAGCGCCGAGACGCCGCCGCCGAGCCACGCCAGCGTGACCGAGGTCAGCGCCGCCCCGCCCAGCAGCTGCATCGCACCCGCGAGGCCCGCCGCGCTGCCCGCGAGGTCGGGCCGGACCGACAGGGCGCCCGCGTGGGTGTTCGCCAGCGTGAACCCGTTGCCGAGGCCGACCGACAGCGTCGCCGCGAAGAGCAGCACCGGGTGCGACAGCCCGAGCGCGAAGCACAGCGCCCCGAGGCCGAGACCCCCCACCGCCACCAGCCGCCCGGCGAGAATCATCGGCCCCATGCCGACCTTCGGCGACAGCCGCGCCGTCACCGCCGAGCCCAGCATGTAGCCGCCCGAGATCGAGCCAAGCCCGACGCCCAGCGCTGCCGTGCTGAGGCCGAAGACCCCGACCGCCACGAAGGGCGCGCCGGTGAGAAAGACGTAGAACACCCCGACCGAGAACCCGGTGCAGAGCGCATAGGCCCAGAACGCCCCCGACCCCAGCAGCGCGCGCCACGCCGCCACCTGCGCCGCGAGCGGCCGCGCCGTGCCGGACTGCGTTTCCCCGAAATCGGCCCAGGCCAGCGCCACCGCGCCGGTCCCCAGCACCGCGTAGAGGACGAAGATCGCCCGCCAGCCGATCACCGTGTCGAGCACCCCTCCCAGCGGCGGCCCCAGCATCGGCGCCAGCGCCATCGCCGCCGCCACGGTGCCCAGTTTCCCCGCGGCCTCGCGCGGCGGGTACATGTCGCGCAGCGCCGCCATCGTCACGATACTGCCCGCGATCACCGTGCCCTGCGCGAGGCGGCAGACGAGGAACACCGTCAGGCTGTCCGCCAGCAGGCAGCCGACCGAGGCCAGCGCGTAGACCGCGAGCGCGCCGAGGATCACCGGACGGCGCCCGATCCGGTCCGACAGCGGCCCGAGCAGCAGTTGCAGCGCGCCCGCCACGATCAGGTAGCCCGAGACCGCCAGCCCCATCGCCGCCTCGCTCGCCCCGAAGTCGCGCGCCATCTCCGGCAGCGCCGGCAGGAACATGTTGAGCGAGGCCACGGACAGGCCGACGAGCAGGATGATCGTGCCAAGATGCGGCGGCGTTGCGGCGGGGCGCATGAACTCTCCGGGACCCGGGGCCGGGCGGCCCGTCTTCCGAGCCGCTAGCATGACGCCGCGCGGGCCGCAATTGACACGCCCCCGGCCCGCTGGCACTCCGCGCCCATGCTCAGGATCGACGACATCAGCTACGCGATCGACGGCCGCCCGCTCTTCGAAGGCGCCTCGGCCACGATTCCCACCGGCCACAAGGTCGGCATCGTCGGCAAGAACGGCGCGGGCAAGACCACGCTGTTCCGGCTGATCCGGGGCGAACTGACCCTCGACGGCGGCAGCATCACCATTCCCGAGCGGGCGCGGATCGGTGGCGTCGCGCAGGAAGTGCCGTCGTCCGACACCTCGCTCCTCGACACGGTGCTCGCCGCCGACACCGAGCGCGCCGCCCTGATGGCCGAGGCCGAGACCGCCACCGACCCGGCGCGCATCGCCGAGGTGCAGACCCGCCTCGCCGACATCGATGCCTGGTCGGCGGAGGGCCGCGCGGCCGCGATCCTGACCGGTCTCGGCTTTCCGGCGGCCCAGCACGCGATGCCCTGCTCGGCCTTCTCGGGCGGCTGGCGGATGCGCGTCGCGCTGGCGGGCGTGCTGTTCGCCCAGCCCGATTACCTGCTGCTCGACGAACCGACGAACTACCTCGACCTCGAGGGCGCGCTCTGGCTCGAGACCTACCTCGCGCGCTACCCGCACACGGTGCTGATCATCAGCCACGACCGGGGCCTGCTGAACCGCGCCGTGGGCGCGATCCTGCATCTGGAGAACCGCAAGCTGACGCTCTGGACCGGTCCCTACGACCAGTTCGCCCGCCAGCGCGCCGAGCAGCGCCTCGTCCAGCAGCAGGCCGCCCGCAAGCAGGAAGCCCGCCGCGCCCACCTGCAGGGCTTCGTGGACCGCTTCAAGGCCAAGGCCTCGAAGGCCAAGCAGGCCCAGAGCCGGGTCAAGATGCTGGAGAAGATGACCCCGATCACGGTGCCCGAGGAAGCCGCGAAGCAGGTCTTCAGCTTCCCCGAACCGGACCAGCTCAGCCCGCCGATCCTCGCGCTCGACGGCGCGGCGGTGGGCTACGGCGGCCCGCCGGTGCTGTCGCGCCTCGGGCTGCGGATCGACCAGGACGACCGCATCGCGCTGCTCGGCCGCAACGGCGAGGGCAAGTCCACCCTGTCGAAGCTGCTCGCGGGCAAGCTCGCCTCCGAGGAGGGCAAGATCACCCGCTCGTCGAAGCTGCGCATCGGCTATTTCGCCCAGCACCAGGTCGACGAGCTGCGGATCGAGGAAACCCCTCTCCAGCACCTCCTGCGCGCCCGCCCGGGCGAGGCCCCGCCGAAGCTGCGCGCCCGGCTGGCGGGCTTCGGCCTCTTCGCCGAGCAGGCCGAAACCGAGGTCGGCCGGCTGTCGGGCGGCCAGAAGGCCCGGCTGTCGCTGTTGCTCGCCACCCTCGACGCGCCGCACCTGCTGATTCTCGACGAACCGACGAACCACCTCGACATCGAGAGCCGCGAGGCGCTGGTCGAGGCGCTGACCGCCTATTCCGGGGCGGTCATCCTCGTCAGCCACGACATGCACCTGCTCGGCCTCGTCGCCGACCGGCTCTGGCTGGTGCAGGACGGCCGCGTGACGCCCTTCGAGGACGACCTCGAGGCCTACCGCCGCTTCCTGCTGCAGCCGAAAGACGAGGATCAGCCCGCAAAGCCCCGGAAAGACGAGAAGATCGCCGCGCCGCGCCCGTCACGGGACACGATCCTCGCGCTGCGCGCCGAGGTCCGCAAATGCGAGGAGCGCGTCGCCAAGATCGAGGAGATGCGCGAGAAACTCGCCGCCCGCCTCGCCGATCCCGGCCTCTACGACAGCGCCCAGGCCGGCATGCTGGAAGCGCTCAACCGCAAGTATGCCGAGATCATGGAGGGGCTCGCCCGCGCCGAGGCGCTGTGGCTCGCCGCCCAGGAAAAACTCGACGCCGCCGAACAGGCGGCCTGACCCCACCCGACCCGATCCCTGAC
>JAUHZL010000052.1 GCA_030425945.1 Alphaproteobacteria bacterium
GGTGGACGATCCGGTCTGGGACGAGCCGATGGCCGAGAGCGAAGCCGACCTCGTGGCCCGGCTGGTCGAAACCAAGACACCCGAACAGATTTCTGTTGCCTATCTTCGTTTGTGGCGCGCCAGCCATGCCGCGCCCGAGGACCTGTCCGATCCGAAGTCGCCGCCCCCGAAGAAGGGCCCGCGCGCGGCCTTCGGACCGGCGACCTGGGTCGCCCTGTCGGTCGGCCGTCTCGACCGGGCCGAGCCGCGCTGGGTGCTGCCGATGCTGTGCAACGCCGGCGGCATCGACAAGAGCGCCATCGGCGCGATCCGGATCGAAGACAAGCAAACCTATATTGAAGTCCTGTCAGAAACCCTGCCCGGCCTGCTGGGCAGCCTCGACGGCGAGGGCGTGATCGACAAGGGAATCCGCCTGACGGTGGTCGAGGGCACCCCCGAGCTGACACCGCGACCGCCGCGCGAAGAGCGCCCGGCCCGGGACGACCGGCCGCCGCGCAAGCCCCGCGCCCCTCGCGCCGACGGCGATGCCCCGCGCCCGGCCCGGCCGCGCCGCGAGGACGGCGACCGCCCGCGCACCAGCTACGGCGACAGCCGCCCGCCGCGGCCCGAGGGCGACGACCGTCCGTCCCGGCCTTACCCCAGGCGCGACGAGGGCGACCGCCCGAAGAAACCCTTCGTCAAGCGCGAGGACGGCGACCGTCCGAAGAAGCCTTTCGCCAAACACGACGGCGATGACCGTCCGAAGAAACCCTTCGCCAAGCGCGACGGCGACGACCGCCCGAAGAAGCCCTTCGCCAAGCGGGACGGCGACGACCGCCCGAAGAGGCCCTTCGCCAAGCGCGACGGCGACGAGCGGCCGAAGAAGCCCTTCGCCAAACGCGACGGCGACGACCGGCCGAAGAGGCCCTTCGCGAAACGCGACGGGGGCGACCAGCCGCCGCGCAAGCCGCGCGCGGAAAAGCCGAAGGCGGATGCGCGCGACACCTCGAAGCGCTTCGTGCCGCCCGGCGGCAAGGCCCGCCCGCCGCGCAAGCGCGACAGCTAAGCCCCTGCCCTGACAAAAGAAATGGCCGCCCTTGGGCGGCCAGTTTCGCTGATCAGGCTCTGTCTGTTAACCGCCCGAGTTTCTGCCTGCGGCCTGACCCGCGTCTGGGGTGAACGCATCCACCCCGGAACTTGACCTCCGGGGGACCACTCGGGCCGGGTCCCCCGGAGTATCTCACCTAGCCTTTGGGAGGATATGGATCCTTCCCGTAGGTGTTGCGCTCACGGATCCGGCCGTTCCTACCTTGCAGAAACGCCTCTCCTCCCTCGGAGCGAGCCCGATCACGGGTATGCTCCCACGCTTCACGTTGAGTGTCGAAGACACGAGTCGGCTTCGCACTCCCCTGACGCTGAGATTCCCATCGGCCATCATCGCGGGGCGAGGTCCAGTAGTTTCGGTCTTTTGCCATTGCAAGAATCCTTACTTTCCACAGCTTGCGACAGACTCTTGGTGACAAGTCTGTGGGCTTCTCAGCATGCTATTGATCCGCGACTCCGACCATGATCTCAATTTCAGTCTCGACCCATCCGGGCCGAACCCGCTTGTCCCGCAGCATGCTCAATCGGTTCGGGAGAGGCCGGGGATCGGTGTTGGCGCACCGATCCCCAACCCTCAATTTCTTCAGCTACACCCCGACGTGCCGCCGCAGGTGTTGCACTTCATGCAGGTGCCGTTGCGCACCAGCGTGTAGTTGCCGCATTCGCCGCAGGCCTCGCCCTCGTAACCCTGCATCTTGGCCTTGGCGCGCGCGTCCATCGAGACCGCGCCGATTGCCGTCGATGTGGTGCTGGTGACGGCCATCGTCGCCACCCCGCCGCCGTCGGTCCCCGTCATCGGGCCGCCCTGGAACACCATCAGTTCCTGCGGCAGGCGCTTGCGCAGGTAGCCGGTGGACGAGATCTGCTTCAGCACCTCCAGCGAGCGCGACGCGGCGGTCTCGCTGAGCTCGGTCACGTTGGCGACGCCCTCTTCCTGGCCCCGGCCCAGATCGTCGAAGCTGGCCCCTTCCGGCGCGACATGCGCGAGGTCGGTCCGGTCGAGATAGCTGACCGCCAGTTCCCGGAAGATGTAGTCGAGGATCGACGTCGCGTTCTTGATCGAGTCGTTGCCCTGCACCATCCCGGCCGGTTCGAACTTGGTGAAGGTGAAGGCGTCCACGAACTCCTCCAGCGGCACGCCGTATTGCAGGCCGACCGAGACCGCGATGGCGAAGTTGTTCATCATCGCCCGGAAGCCGGCCCCTTCCTTGTGCATGTCGATGAAGATTTCGCCCAGCTTTCCATCGCCGTACTCGCCGGTCCTCAGGTAGACCTTGTGGCCGCCCACGATGGCTTTCTGGGTGTAGCCCTTGCGACGCTCGGGCAGCTTCTCGCGATGGGCGCGGATGACCTCCTTGACCACGATCTTCTCGACGATCTTCTCGGCGAGCACCTGCGCCTTCTCCGACGCGGTGCCGCTTTCCAGCACCTCGGCGGCCTCGTCGTCGTCCTCGACCAGCGCGGAGGCCAGCGGCTGCGACAGTTTCGAGCCGTCGCGGTAGAGCGCGTTGGCCTTCACCCCCAGCGACCAGCTGAGTTCATAGGCCTTCTGGCAGTCCTCGATGGTGGCCGAGTTCGGCATGTTGATCGTCTTCGAGATCGCGCCCGAGATGAAGGACTGTGCCGCCGCCATCATGGTGATGTGGCTGTTCACCGACAGGAAGCGCTTGCCCTTCTTGCCGCAGGCGTTGGCACAGTCGAAGACCGGGTAGTGTTCGGTCTTGAGGTGCGGCGCGCCTTCCAGCGTCATCGTCCCGCAGACATGGTCGTTGGCCGCGTCGATGTCCTTCTTCGAGAAGCCGAGGTGGCGCAGCAGGTCGAAGGTCGGATCGTTCAGCTTCGCTGCCGGGATGCCCAGCGTCTTGAGGCAGAACTCCTCGCCCAGCGTCCACTGGTTGAAGACGAAGCGGATGTCGAAGGCCTGCGGCAGCGCCGCCTCGACCTTGGCGATTTCCGCCGGGCCGAAGCCGTGCCCGATCAGGGCGGTGTGGCTGATCCCCGGGGCATTGCCGAGGGTGCCGTGGCCGACCGCGTAGGCAACGATTTCCTCGATCTGGGCCGAGGAATAGCCGAGCCCTTCCAGAGCCGCGGGCACCGAGCGGTTGATGATCTTGAAGTAGCCGCCGCCCGCGAGCTTCTTGAACTTCACCAGCGCGAAGTCCGGCTCGATCCCGGTGGTGTCGCAGTCCATCACCAGGCCGATGGTGCCGGTCGGCGCGATCACGGTGGCCTGCGCGTTGCGATAGCCGTGCGCCTCGCCCAGTTTCACGGCCTGGTCCCAGGCCTCGACGGCCAGCTTGACGAGATGCGGCTGCGGGCAGTTGGCGTGGTCGAGCGGCACCGGCTTCACGGTCAGCCCCTCGTAGCCCTCGGTCATGCCCTGCGCGGCGCGGGCATGGTTGCGCATGACGCGCAACATGGGGTCCGCGTTGCGGGCATAGCCCGGGAAGGCCCCGACCTCGGAGGCGATCTCGGCCGAGGTCGCGTAGGACACGCCGGTCATCAGCGCGGTCAGCGCCCCGCACATCGCGCGGCCCGCGTCGCTGTCGTAGCTGATGCCCATGGTCATCAGCAGGCCGCCGATGTTGGCATAGCCGAGGCCCAGCGTGCGGTAGTCATAGCTGCGCTGCGCGATTTCCTTCGAGGGGAACTGCGCCATCAGGACGCTGATCTCCAGCGTCAGGGTCCAGATGCGGACCGCGTGCATGTAGGCCTCGGCGTCGAACCCGCCCTTCTTCCAGAAGGTCAGCAGGTTCATCGACGCCAGGTTGCAGGCGGTGTCGTCGAGGAACATGTACTCCGAGCACGGGTTCGAGCCGCGGATGTCCCCGTCGTTCGGGCAGGTGTGCCACTCGTTGACGGTGTCATGGAACTGGATGCCCGGGTCGGCACAGGCCCAGGCCGCGTGGCCGACCGACTCCCACAGGTCGCGGGCCTTGATCGTCTTGGCGGTCTTGCCGTCCTTGCGGTTCACGAGGGCCCAGTCGCCATCGGTGCGGACCGCGTCGAGGAAGGCGTTGGTCACCCGGATCGAGTTGTTCGAGTTCTGCCCCGAGACGCTGGCATAGGCCTCGCTGTCCCAGTCGGTGTCATAGGTCGGGAACTCGATCGCGGTGTAGCCCTGCCGCGCGTAGTCGAGCACGCGCTTGATGTAGGTCTCGGGGATCGCGGCCTTTTTCGCGGCGCGGATCGCGGTCTTCAGGTCCTCGTTGGCGGCCGGATCGGTGGCGTCGTCGAGGCTGCCGTCCCAGCTGCGGATGGCGGCGAAGATGTCGTTCAGCCGGGCCTCGTGCATCTTCGAGCCCGCGACGAGGCTGGCGACCTTCTGCTCTTCCTTGACCTTCCAGTTGACGAATTCCTCGATGTCCGGGTGGTCGGCATCGACGATCACCATCTTGGCCGCGCGGCGTGTGGTGCCGCCCGACTTGATCGCGCCCGCCGCGCGGTCGCCGATCTTCAGGAAGCCCATCAGGCCCGACGACTTGCCGCCGCCCGACAGTTTCTCGCCCTCGGCGCGCAGGCTGGAGAAGTTGGTGCCGGTGCCCGAGCCGTACTTGAAGAGGCGCGCCTCGCGGACCCAGAGGTCCATGATCCCGCCCTCGTTCACCAGGTCGTCGGCGACGGACTGGATGAAGCAGGCATGCGGCTGCGGATGCTCGTAGGCCGACTTCGACTTCACCAGCTTGCCGGTGACGTGATCGACGTAGAAGTGGCCCTGGCTCGGGCCGTCGATGCCATAGGCCCAGTGCAGGCCGGTGTTGAACCACTGCGGGCTGTTCGGCGCGCCCATCTGGCGGGCCAGCGTGTAGCGCATCTCGTCGTAATAGGCGCGGGCATCGGCCTCGGTCGAGAAATAGCCGCCCTTCCAGCCCCAGTAGCTCCACGCCCCCGCGAGGCGGTCAAAGACCTGCCGGCACGAGGTCTCGCCGCCGTAGCGCTGATCCTCGGGCAGCTCCGCCAGCGCGGCCTCGTCGGCGACCGAGCGCCACAGGAACTCGGGCACGCCCTTTTCCTTCACGCGCTTCAGCCGCGCCGGGACGCCCGCCTTGCGGAAATACTTCTGGGCGAGGACGTCCGACGCGACCTGGCTCCAGCCTGCCGGCACCTCGACCTCGTCCAGCCGGAACACGACGGTGCCATCCGGGTTGCGGATCTCGGACGTCGTGGTCGAGAAGTCGAGGGCCCCGTAGGCTCCGGATTCGGCGGTGGTGAACTTGCGTTCGATTTTCATGGCGCTGCCCCGTCGGCTTCAGTGTCATTCCCTGGTTGTCCCGGTGTCGTCAGGGTGTGGACGCACCGGCGGCCGGCGACGGGGGCTAAACGCACCGCGGGGACGCAATTGGAGAACGCGGTTGCCTGCACCACGGCCCAAGACTGCTCGACAAAATGGTCTGTCCCTGCGGCGAGGTTCTATATGTAGTGGCCCCGCTTTCGACAGGCCCAATCTGTCCCAAAGGCGGGGGGAGGGTCAACTCGATTATTACCGTATGTGACAGGTTTTTAAACTTGACCCACAACATATAGCGTTTTCCCGGATCTGTCCCCAACTCAACCCACAGTTGCCGCGCGAAGGACGAAGCCCTGTGGATAAGCCCCGGGTTTCCGGTCGCTTTCAGGGCCTCGCAAGTTGCGAATCGACAGCTCCCCCGGCCCGCCGCAGCATCCCGAAGAGGTCCTTCGGATCGTCCGGATCGGCCAGCATGTCGAGGGGCTGGAAGAAGCCCGTCTCCTCCGCCGCCGCGGCCAGCCAGGTGAGCGCGCTGAAATCCTCGGTCGCGAATCCCACCGAGTCGAAGAGCGTGGTCTCCGATGCGCTCCGCCGCCCGGGCATCTCGCCCGCGATCACACGCCAGAGCTCGGTCACCGGGTGGTCCGGCGCCAGTTGCTGGATCTCGCCTTCGATCCGGGTCTGGGGCGGGTATTCGACGAAGATCGAGGACCGGTGCAGGATGCCCGGCGCCAGCTCGGTCTTGCCGGGACAGTCGCCCCCGATCGCGTTCAGATGCACCCCCTGCCCCACCATGTTGTCGGACAGGATCACCGCCTGCCGCTTGTCCGCCGTGCAGGTGGTCAGGATCTGCGCCCCGGCAATCGCCGCCTCGGCACTCGAAGCGCGCAGGATCTCGAGACCACTATCGCGCAGGTTGTGGGCCACCTTGTCCATCGCCGCCGGATCGATGTCCCAAAGCTGGACCCGGGCGATGCCCGCGCATTCGGCCATGGCAAGGCACTGGAACTCGGCCTGTGCCCCGCAGCCGATCATCGCCATCACGCGCGCATCCTTGGGCGCAAGATGCCGCGCCGCCACCGCGCTGGTCGCCGCCGTGCGCAACGCCGTCAGCAGGGTCATCTCGCTCAGAAGCACCGGATACCCGGTATCGACCCGCGCCAGCACCCCGAACGCGGTGACCGTCTGCGCGCCGCGGCGCGGGTTGCCGGGATGCCCGTTCACGTATTTGAACCCGTAGCGCACCCCGTCCGAGGTCGGCATCAGCTCGATCACCCCACCCGGCGAATGGCTGGCAACGCGCGGCGTCTTGTCGAAGCTCTCCCAGCGCCGGAAGTCGGCCTCGATCGCGTCGGCCATCTCGGCCAGTACGCGGCGGACCCCCTTGGCGTTCACGATCCGCATCATGTCGGCGACGCTGACGAAGGGCACGAGGGCAAGGGCGGACGGGGACGAAGCCATGTCAGAAACTCCGGGTCGGACGGTCGAGAACGGTGCGGCCGAAGAGCGACGCCGCCAGGTCCACCAGCAGCCGCGCCGTGCGGCCCCGGTCGTCGAGGAACGGGTTCAGCTCCACCAGATCCAGCGCCGCCACCCGCCCTGCATCGCAGAGCATCTCCATGATCAGGTGCGCCTCGCGGAAGGTCGCCCCGCCCGGCACCGTGGTGCCGACCGCCGGCGCGATACCGGGGTCGAGGAAATCGACGTCGAGCGAAACGTGGATCAGGCCGTCCTCGGCCTCGACCCGGTCGAGAAAATCGCGCAGGCAGGCCACGACGCCCCGCTCGTCGAGCGCGCGCATGTCGTGGGTCGAGACCGGCAGCCGCGCCAGCGCGGCCCGTTCCGGCGGATCGACCGAGCGCAACCCGATCATCCCCACCCGCTGGGGCGGCACCACGGCGGGCGGCGGCGGATAGAGCCCCGCGAACCCGTCCTGCCCGGTGAAATAGGCGACCGGACAGCCGTGCAGGTTGCCCGAGATCGTCGTTTCCGGCGTGTTCAGGTCGGCATGGGCGTCGAGCCACAGCACGAACAGCGGCCGCCCCCGCGCCGCCACCGCCCGCGCCACCCCCGGCACCGTGCCGCCCGACAGCGCGTGATCGCCGCCGAGGAACACCGGAACCGTGTCGCGCGCCGCTGCCTCGGCCGCGTCCGCGATGGCCGCGGTCCAGGCCACCACGCCGGGCAAGTCGTGCAGATGCGCCGGTGCGCCCGCCACGTCAGCCCCCGCGCCCGGCCCCACGTTGCCGAGGTCGCGCACCCGGTGCCCCAACCCGGCGAGGCTCTCACCCAGCCCCGCGGTGCGCAGCGCATCCGGCCCCATCAGGCAGCCGCGCACCCGCGTGCCAGCCTGCATGGGAATGCCAACGAGGGAAATGTCGCGCCGGTCCATCGGGGTCTCCTGTCGCCTGTCGGGGCGCAGTCTGCCGATCTGTCTGTCAGGCGGGATGACGCGGATTGCACAAATCGCGCGCCCGATCCATCATTTCGCACCCCTGACCTGACAGATTGCCAAGGCGATGACCGACCTCGACGACACCGACCGCGCGCTGATCGCGCTCCTGACCCGCGACGCGCGCCAGCCCGTGACCTCGCTCGCGGCCAGCCTCGGCATCGCGCGGGCGACGGTGCAGGCCCGCCTCGACCGGCTGCGCGCGCGCGGCATCATCCGGCGCTTCACCGTCGAGCTTGCCGAGGGCCCAGGCACGCCCCCCGTCGCCGCCATCATGCTGATCGAGCTGAAAGGCGCGATGTCCCGGCAGGTGATCCGCGCGCTCGGCCGGATGCCCGAGGTGGTCTCGCTGCACTCCACCAACGGCGCCTGGGACCTCGTCGCGCGGATCGAGACCGACACCCTCCCCGCCTTCGACCGCGTCCTCCGCCAGGTCCGCGAGGTGCCGGGCGTCACCAACAGCCAGACCTGCCTGCTGCTGGACGAGGCACGGGGGTGAGGGGCAGTAGCTATTGCAAGCCGACGGGAAACTTGGGATCTCTCGAACTCACGAAAGCAAGACTCAATTACTGTGTCTGACAGATCGGCGGCGAAGCAACGAAACCAGATCAGCGAGTCTACGAGTTACATGCGTCATACCAAGATCTAATAGCTCTCGTTATCGTTGAAAGCGCAAGGCCAGTCGACAGACCTGAACCAACTAGAGCAAAGCTTTCTTTGAACAGGACAGAAGCGTCCCCGAGAGGAATAAACTCATACCTTCCGCTGCTGCAGTCATCAGTAGGATCGTCCAAAATGACCCTCCAGGTACCGACTACTTCCCCTTCACGGCTAATCACGTCACCCTGCGAAAGAGCAGAATCATATCCACGCTCGGCCCAATCACTGTGCCCAACGAAATTAATTGGAAAAATCAGGTCCATTTTCCATACCCTTTTTTATGCACCAACATAATTTAGGCGCAGGTATCATGGCCAAAAAGAAGCGAGAGTGCAAAACACCGCTCCATGGTCGGGGCGAGAGGATTCGAACCTCCGACCTACGGTACCCAAAACCGTCGCGCTACCAGGCTGCGCTACGCCCCGACGAGACGGGCTTAGCGGGCCGCGCGGGGAAAGGGAAGCCTCAGCGGCACGGCCAGGCGGCGGTCGCGCCGACGGCGGGGTGGCGCAGTTCCGAGCCGGGGACGATGCCGATCCGCTCGGCCATGCCGCCGTTGATCTCCAGCACGTAGGCAATCTCCGCCCCGCCGAAGATCGGCGTCTCGTCCAGCGGGCGCGCGTTGGCATGCACCGTCTGCACCACCCCGGCCCCGTCGGCGAAGATCATGTCGAGCGGGATCAGCGTGTTGCGCATCCAGAAGGACACCGGCTGCGGCATGTCGTAGACGAAGAGCATCCCGGCATCGGGGGCCATCCGCTCGCGGAACATCAGGCCCTGCGCCCGCTCGCGGGCATCGTCGGCCACCTCGACCCGGAACTCGGCCTTGCCCCAGTCGCCGCGCAGCGCCACGCGGTCCTCGCGGCAGGCGGTCGGCGCGTTCTCGGCCCAGACCGGCGCCGCGATCAGCAGCGCCAGTGCGGCCCCGGTCCATGGCTTCATGCGGATCAGTCCTCGACGGCGGCGTCCCAGCTTTTCACGACCACGGCCATCTCGCCCCGGTCGCTCTCGCCGATCAGGATGGACACACCCTCGCCCGGCTGCAAGTCGGCAAAGCCCCAGCGGCGCAGCACATCCATGTGAACGAAGATGTCGCCGGCCCGGCCGTGCACGTTGACGAAGCCGAATCCCTTCACCTTGTCGAACCACTTCACCCGCGCGGGCAGCAGCGGCCCGTCGGGAATCGGCAGGTCGTCCTGCGGGTGCGCCTCGGGGTCCTCGACCGGCTGCGGCCGCACGTCGATCACCTCGACCGCCTGCACGCCGCGCGGGGTCTCCTGCACCCGGACGGTGATCGGCGTGCCTTCGGCGACCGAGCTCTGTCCGTAGTTCCTGAGCACGTTGGCGTGCAGCAGGATATCCGGTCCGCCGTCACAGGCGACGATGAAGCCGAAGCCACGCCGCACGTCGAACCACTTCACGCGCCCTTCAACGGAAGGAAACATGGCAACCGGCTTCTGCATGGTGACTGGCACCCCCGTAGGTTTGTCCGCGGTCCTGAACCGCCCGCGTCCATGACCTAAGGTATATAACGGGTCCGTGCTTGGCAAATTGCAAAAAACGACCTTTCCTGCTCGGTTCCGCCGCGTCCCGGGAGCCCCTTCCCGGCGGCCTTTGCGGGGCGCGCACCACCTGACCTTTGTGATGCACCGTGCCGAAAAACTGGAGTGTGCGCAACACCTTACCATTCACGAAGCGTGAACGTTACGTCGCTTCAGGCGCTGCCGTTGCCGTTTCGCGGATGAATCAGGGGCTTGGCGAGAAAATGCCACCGCTCCCCGGGCGCGGCGGAAACAATCCCGCCGTCCGGCCGCCGCCGTATCGCGGACAGCCGGGTCCGGGACGCCTGCCCCGGCACACGGGTCGGTCGGATCAGGGGTTGAGGCGCGTGATGTCCCAGGCCGCGTCCGGGCTCGCGCGCCGCCAGCGGAAGCGGTCGTGCAGGCGGAACGCGCCGTCGGCCCAGAACTCGATCTCCAGCGGGCGGATGCGGAACCCGCCCCAGAACGGCGGCCGCTTCGGGTGCAGCCCGTGGAGCGCGCCCTGCCGCGCGGCCTCGGCCACCAGCGCGGCGCGGCCCGCCAGCGGCTGCGACTGGCGCGAGGCCCAGGCCCCGATCCGGCTCTGCAGCGCGCGGCTGTCGTAATAGGCATCCGCCTGCGGCCCGTCCTCGCGGGTCACGAGGCCCCGCACCCGCACCTGCCGCCGCAGCGACTTCCAGTGCAGCACGAAGGCGGCCTTGCCGCTGGCGGTGATCTCCCGGCCCTTGGCGCTCTCGTAGTTGGTGTAGAACACGAAAGCGTCGGCCTCGATCTCCTTCAGGAGCACCATGCGCACGTTCGGCAGGCCGTCGGTGTCGATGGTGGCCAGCGCAATCGCGTTGGGGTCGTTGATCTCGGTCTTTTCCGCCTCGTCCAGCCAGCTCTGCGCCAGCCGGAACGGGTCGTCTCCGGCGAATATGCCGCTGCGGTCACTCATGATCCTGCCCCCGTCGTCCTCGCCTTGATGCCCCCCCGCCAATCGCCTAAAGGGAGCCAGCACCGGAGAACATGGCGAGGATGGGCAGATGTCAACGGGTCTGATGCACGGAAAACGCGGCCTGATCATGGGCCTTGCCAATGACAAGTCGATCGCCTGGGGCATCGCCAAGGCGCTCTACGACCAGGGTGCCGAACTGGCCCTGACCTATCAGGGCGACGCCTTCCGCAAGCGCGCGCTGCCGCTGGCCGAGAAGCTGGGCGTGACCCATGTCATGGATTGCGACGTCTCCGACGAGGCCTCGATGGACGCCTGTTTCGCGGAACTGGGCGCGGCTTGGGGCAGCATGGACTTCATCGTCCACGCCATCGGCTTCTCCGACAAGGAACAGCTGCGCGGCCGCTACGTCGACACCACGCGCGACAACTTCACCATGACGATGGACATCTCGGTCTACTCGTTCA
>JAUHZL010000444.1 GCA_030425945.1 Alphaproteobacteria bacterium
CCGGTGTTGCCATCCAGCAGCACGACGCGCCCCGGGAACGGCGTCTCGTGACAGGCGGTCGCCACCAGCTTGCGATAGGCCTTGTAGCCGCCCGCCACCGTGTCGGTCCGCCAGCCGATCTGGGCGAGGATCGTCGAGACCGAGCCCGACCGCTGCCCCCCGCGCCAGCAATAGACCAGCGGCCGCCAGCCGCCGTCGCGGTCCGCCAGCATCCCGTCGAGCGCGTTGGCAACGTTCCGCGCCACCATCGCCGCCCCGATCCGCCGGGCCCGGAACCGGCTCTCCTGCACGTAGATGGTGCCGACGATCGCGCGTTCCTCGTTCGACAGCGCGGGCAGGTTCAGCGCGCCGGGCACGTGATCCTCGGCGAACTCCGCCGGGCTGCGCACGTCCAGCACCTCGTCGAAGGGCAGGCGGTCCAGATCGGCGAGCGAGGTCAGCGTGACCGGCATCTCAGCCCTCTTGCCCGGCCAGGTGCCCGGTGCCCCGCGCGGCCGCCAGCTTTACCTGCCGGTGACGTTCGCGAAACCGCGCGCGGTCGGCGTCGGTGTACTCGTCCGCGCAGTTGTGGCAGGCCGCGCCTTCCTCGTACTCGGGCCGCGTCAGGTCTGCCGGGGCCAGCGGACGGCGGCAGGCGCGGCACAGCACGTGCGGCCCTTCCGCCAGCCCGTGCCCGACGCTGACCCGTTCGTCGAAGACGAAGCAGGCGCCCTCCCACAGGCTGTCCGCGGCGGGCACCTCCTCGAGGTACTTCAGGATGCCGCCCTTCAGGTGATAGACCTCGTCCACCCCCTGCGCCTTTAGGTAGGCGGTCGACTTCTCGCAGCGGATGCCGCCGGTGCAGAACATCGCGACCCGCTTGTTGTGGAACCGGTGCGCGTTCGCGTCCCACCAGGCCGGGAAGTCCCGGAAGCTGGCGGTCTCGGGGTTCACCGCGCCCCGGAAGCTGCCGATGGCCACCTCGTAGTCGTTGCGCGTGTCGATCACCGCCACGTCCGGCGCGGCGATCAGGGCGTTCCAGTCCGCCGGGTCGACATGCGTCCCGGCGCCGCCCACCGGGTCGAGGCCCGGCTGCCCCATGGTCACGATCTCGCGCTTCAGCCGCACCTTCATCCGCCCGAAGGGCATCTCGGCGGCGGTCGATTCCTTCCACTCCAGCCCGGCACAGCCCGGCAGCGCGCGGACATGCGCCAGCACCGCGTCGATCCCGGCACGCGGCCCGGCGATGGTGCCGTTGATCCCCTCCCCGGCGATCAGCAGCGACCCGCGCACGCCGCCCGCCTCGGCCACCGCCTTCAGCGGCGCGATCAGCGCGGCGGGGTCGTCGAACCGGGTGAAATGATAGAGCGCGGCAACGGTCAGCATCCCCGCCTCATAGGCCCCCCGGCCCGGGCCCACAAGCCGACGTCCCGTCGCGCACCGCGCCCGCCCGGCCGCCGGTCACTTTCCCCGCCGGGCCTGCTGTGGCAGACACGGGGACACACCGGAAGGAGGTGACCCATGCCCGAAGCACTCCTCGTCATCGACGTGCAGACCGACTTCTGCCCCGGCGGCGCGCTCGCCGTGCCGGACGGCGACGCGATCGTGCCCGGCATCAACGCGCTGATGGCCGGGTTTCCCGTCGTGATCCTGACCCAGGACTGGCACCCGGCGGGACACTCCAGCTTCGCCAGCCAGCATCCCGGCAAGGCCCCGATGGAGATGACCGAGATGCCCTACGGCCCGCAGGTGCTCTGGCCGGATCACTGCGTGCAGGGCTCGCCCGGGGCGGGTTTCCACCCCGACCTGACCGTCGACCGCGCCGATCTGATCCTGCGCAAGGGCTTCAACCCGGCGATCGACAGCTACTCGGCCTTCTTCGAGAACGACCGCACCACGCCCACCGGTCTCGAGGGCTACCTCCGCACCCGCGGGATCGACCGCCTGACCCTGGTCGGCCTCGCCACCGATTTCTGCGTGAACTACTCGGCCGTGGATGCTGCCCGGCTCGGCTTCGCCACCACGGTCCGGACCGATCTCTGCCGGGCCATCGACTTCGGCGGCTCCCTCGCGGCCGCCCGCACCGCCATGCAGGACGCCGGGGTGCAGCTGGCCGCGTGACGCCCGGCGCGCGCCTGCTCTCTTCTTGGCAAAAATACTCCGGCCCGCCGCCGGGGCCGGGGAGACCGCCCGGGACCGGCCGCGCCGCGATGCCGCTTGCCCATCGCCCCCGGTCTTTGCTCTAACCGGCCCGATGGAAGGAGAACGCATGGTTGACATCGCCACCCGGGTCTACAGTCACAAGTGGAAGA
>JAUHZL010000445.1 GCA_030425945.1 Alphaproteobacteria bacterium
TTCCGCGCATGAGCCAGATGCAGCCGCCCGAGACCGCGCTTGCCCCCCGCCTCGACAAGCTGGCGGGGCTGATGCGCGAGCGTCTGCAACTGGGCGGCAGCGACCTGCGGCGGACGCTGAAAAAGGCGCGCGGGCGGATGCCCCGGCGCTTCCGGCGCGAGATCGACCACATGCTGCAGGCGCTCGACCTCGTGGCGCACCCGAAGCTGGCGCGGCAGGTGGACATGGCCCGGATCGGCCGCGCGGCGGACGAGATGACCGAGTTCCTCAAGACCATCGACGTGCAGCGCCTGCGCGAGTTGCGGATGTTCGACATCGCCACCACGCTGGCGCTGAACCTCGTGATCCTCGCCGCGCTGGTCGCGGGCTTCGCGTGGTGGCAGGGGCTGTTCTGAGGGGATGCCGGATGCACGGCCGCCCGCACCGGAGCGGGCTCCGGGCGGTCGGCGTCGTCTCGGTCGGGGGAGGGGCCCGTCGCGGCCCCGGTCCTGCAAGAAAGGGAAGCGGCGCCGCTTCGCGCGGTGCGGTCCCGATGCGCCGGGCGTCTGGAAGCCACCCTGGCGCCTGTCCTCGGCCGGTTGCCCAGCCTCGTTGCCAGCGATGCGGACCCGGGATGACCCCCCGGGGGAAGCACCTGAGTGCGGGAACTTGCCAAAGGTCCCCGCGCGATCGATCGGGAGCGGGTGTAGCGCGGGCCGCCTTAAGCCCGCGTTAACCCACCGTTCGGTGCCCGGCGCGGGGTTTTCGGGAAGGGCACGAGGCGCTGTTGCTCCTCGTCCCACAGCCGCAGGGAGAAGCTGCGCAGCGCCTCGGGCCAGCGGATGATGTGGCAGTCGAACTCCTGCCGCAGCGCGCGGTGGCACTCGCGCAGGCGGTAGGACGGGATGCGCGGGTTGTAGTGGTGGATGTCGTGATAGGCGATGTTGCCGGTCCCGAGGTCCCACCACCAGCCGAGATCGAGCGCCGACGAGCCCTTGAGCTGCGCCTTCATCGGCACGAGACCCGGTTTGCGGTCCCACCAGGTGTCCTCGAAATTGTGCTGGAGATAGACGAGGAACACGCCGATCCAGCCCGCCACGATCACCGTGCCGAACCACACCGCGAGGCCGGTCAGCCCGCCCAGCAGCCAGATCAGCCCGACCCACGCCAGAAGTGCCGCGTTATGCGCCAGCACGCCCGCCGCCCCGACGCGGGCCGCGTTCTTGGGCCAGCGGTAGGCGAAGAGATAGGTCCAGAACCCGCCCACCGGGATCAGCACCAGCGGATGGCGATAGAGCCGGTAGAGCAGCCGCTGCGACCAGCCCGCCGTTTCCCACTCGCGCACCGTCATCGTGTAGATCTCGGTCGTGTGGCGCTCGTCGAGATTGCCGAGATGGGCGTGGTGCTCGTTATGGTTGAACTGCATCACCCGGTAGGGGGTCAGCGTCACCACCGACAGCAGCGCCCCCGCGAGGTCGTTCATCCGCCGCGTGACGAACAGCGAATGATGCCCGCAGTCGTGTTGCAGCACGTAGAGCCGGACGCCCGCGAAGGCGTTGACGACGATCAGCGGCAGCGCCAGCGCCCAGTGCAGGTGGGCGGCCCAGACCGCCAGCGCGAGCGTGCCCAGGTAGGCGGCATAGGAGCCGAGGAAACTGGTCCAGGCGAGGCGGTCGTCCTGCACCGCGTAGGGGCGCGAGAAGGCCCGGACCGCGCGGTCCACTTGCATCGACATCGGTTTAATCTCTCACAACAAAAAAGGGCGTGTCCCGTGATCGCGGGACACGCCGGAAAGATAAGGGTTCCGCACGGGCGATCAACTCTCCCGTGCGCGGGCCGGGGCCCGGATCAGAGCGCCGGGTAGATCGGGAAGCGGGCGCAGAGGGCGGCGACCTCGGCCTTCACCGCGTCCTCGACCGCGCCGTTGCCGTCCGGCCCGTTCGCGGCCAGCCCGTCCACCACGCGCACGATCCAGTCGCCGATCTGGCGGAACTCCGGCTCGCCGAAGCCGCGCGTCGTGCCCGCCGGGCTGCCGAGGCGCACGCCCGAGGTGATCGTCGGCTTCTCGTCGTCGAACGGGATGCCGTTCTTGTTGCAGGTGATGTGCGCGCGTCCCAGCGCGGCCTCGGTGGCGTTGCCCTTCACGCCCTTCGGCCGCAGGTCCACCAGCATCAGGTGGGTGTCGGTGCCGCCGGTGACGATGTCGAGCCCGCCCTTCATCAGCTGGTCCGCCAGCGCCTGCGCGTTCACGACGACCTGCTCGATGTAGGTCTTGAACTCGGGGCGCAGCGCCTCGCCGAAGGCCAC